>JAEYXR010000118.1 GCA_023431215.1 Bacillota bacterium | reverse complement strand
CCTTTGGAGTGCTGCTTCATTGGGGAGTCCAAAACTTCAGGCAGGTTTTGGCTCTGCTGGGGTTGCTTCTTGGCTTGCTCCTTCCATTTTTGGTGGGTGGCTGCATTGCTTTTGTACTTAATATTTTGCTGACTAAGGTGGAGAGGTGGCTGTTTTCTCCTCGTCTTAAAAATAAACTACCTCCTTCGGTTCGCCGTCCAATTGGGCTGATTGCCACACTGGCTTTGGTTGTGGCAATCATTACAATTATTTTCTTTTTAATTGTGCCGGAATTGGGGCGGAGCATTGCGGTACTCAAGGCCACCATCCCGTCATTTGTGGTTCGTCTGCAGGAAATTAGTGAACAGCTGGCACAGCGCTGGCCCGAAATTGCAGGCTGGCTTACGATGATTGAGTTGGATTGGGGCAAGCTGACCCAAAACCTGTGGGGCTTTTTGCAAAATGGAGCCGGAAATCTCATTAATTCTACCATTGCCATTGCGGCTTCGTTATTCAGCGGAGTGGTTACCATGCTGCTGGGTGTGGTGTTTGCACTTTATATCTTGGCGCAAAAAGAATCATTGGGTGCAGAAGCAACGGAAATTCTGTATGCATTTTTACCTGCCCACCGGGCCCGACGTATTATGGAGGTTGCCGCGCTGACCAACCGCACCTTTGCCAGCTTTGTTTCAGGGCAGCTTACCGAGTCGGTTATTTTGGGGCTGATGTTTTTTGTAAGCATGAGTATATTAAAGTTCCCCTTTGCAATGATGATTAGTGTGCTGGTGGGAGTTACTGCGTTAATTCCTATTTTTGGTGCGTTTATAGGCTGTGCTGTGGGTGTATTTGCTATTTTGGTACAGGAGCCATCCAAAACACTGTGGTTTATTTTGTTGTTCCTGGTGTTGCAGCAACTGGAAGGTAATTTTATTTACCCCAAGGTGGTGGGTAACTCTGTTGGCCTGCCTTCTATCTGGGTGCTGGTAGCAGTAACGGTTGGCGGCAGCGCTATGGGCATTGTGGGTATGCTGATTTTTATTCCCTTATGCTCGGTGTTGTATGCCCTGCTGCGGCAGTCGGTTTCCACCAGGTTAAGAGCAAAAGGTATAGAGCCGCACCACAGCCCCGAAAAGAAACCGGTGGAAGAGGTAAGGGAACAAGTTGACCCGCCGGTGGATGGGTAATGTTATCATAACCGCAAAGCGGCTAACACGATAAAACGGATAAGAGGTTTTATTACGCGCCAATATTTTTGCCGCAATGCGTTGATGAATAAAAGACAAGATGGCAAGTTGTCCTGAGTTTTAAGTACTTGGCAAAGACAGAAGCTGTTGTTTGCAAAGGATCTTTACTTTACTCCGGACTAAAAAGCCCTAACACATTTTGAGAGGATTGTTGTACATGACCACCCCCCATAGCTGCGAAAAGGAGACTCTGCTGATAGAGTTGGGTGTAGACCCGGCACAAGGTTTGGCATCTGGCCGTGCCCAGGAACTATTGGCGGAACACGGCGAAAACAAGTTAAAAGCAAAAAAGAAAAAAACAACCCTGCAGCGTTTTTTTGACCAGTTTAAGGATGTAATGATTCTGATTTTACTGGCAGCAGCAGCGGTTTCATTTGTAATTGCGCTATCCGAAGGTAACACCCGGGAATTTTTTGAGCCTGCGCTCATTTTGCTGATTGTAGTGCTCAATGCCGTTATGGGTGTTATGCAGGAAAGCAAGGCAGAAAAAGCGCTGGAGGCTTTGCAGACAATGTCTGCGCCTCATGCCCGAGTGCGGCGTGATGGCAAAGAGCAGGTAATAGATGCGTCTTTGCTGGTACCGGGAGATATTATTCTGCTGGAAGCAGGAGACTTTATCCCTGCTGATGCCCGGCTGCTTCGCTCTGCCAGCTTAAAATCGGAGGAATCTGCCCTGACAGGTGAGTCTGTTCCTTCTGAAAAAAACGCCGACGATACGGTAAGCGAAAATGCCCCCATTGGTGACCGCCATAACATGGTGTACTCCGGCTGCAGCGTTACCTATGGCACTGCCACCGCAGTGGTCACTGCAACGGGTATGGCAACCGAAATGGGGAAGATTGCCCATTTGCTGGACAATGAAGAAAACACCCAGACACCCCTGCAGAAAAAGCTTGCCTCCATGGGCAAATACCTTGGCTTTATGGCTCTTGGTGCCTGTGCCATAATTTTTGCGGTAGGCATTATTGACGGTATTCCTGTGATGGAAATCTTCATGACTGCCGTATCCCTTGCGGTATCCGCCATTCCCGAGGGATTGCCTGCAATTGTTACCATCGTGCTGTCCATTGGTGTTCAGCGTATGGTAAAGCGCAATGCCATCATCCGACGTTTGCCTGCTGTAGAAACTTTAGGCAGTGCCTCGGTGATCTGCTCGGACAAGACTGGTACGCTGACTCAAAACCGTATGACACTGATGAAGGTTTTTGATGCCCGCACCGGCAACATGGAAGCAGTTACCGACAAAATGCCCGACAACAGCTTGGAGCTGCTGCGTTATGCCACCCTGTGCTGTGATGGGGCCATTGCAGTAGAGGGCAAAGAGGTGAAGCATCTGGGTGACCCCACCGAGACTGCCATCATCTATGCCGCGTACCGAAACGGAATGACTAAGGAAGGACTGGGCGAGGATTATCCCCGCCTGGCAGAGCTGCCCTTTGACTCCGACCGCAAGCTGATGGCCACTGTAAACCGTATGGATGGCAAAAATGTGGTAATTGTGAAGGGCGCTTTTGATATGCTGGAAAAGCGTTGCATTTCTGGCGATTTAGATTTGGGCCGCAAAATAACCGAGGAAATGAGCGCCCAGGCCCTGCGTGTTTTGGCTGTAGCCATTAAGACCATAGAGGAAGTGCCTGCAGCCCCAACCAGTGAGGAGCTGGAAAATGGGCTAACCTTTGTGGGTCTGGTGGGAATGATTGACCCGCCCCGTGAGGAAGCCCGGGATGCCGTTGCCGTGTGCCGTGGTGCAGGTATTCGTCCAGTGATGATAACAGGTGACCATGTGGTAACGGCATCTGCCATTGCCCGTGATTTGGGCATTCTGAAAGACGGTGACCGTGCCATTACAGGTACAGAGCTTTCTGAAATGTCTGATGAGGAATTGGACCGCCGCGTAAGTGAAATTTCTGTTTATGCACGTGTTTCTCCAGAAGATAAAATCCGCATTGTCAAGGCATGGCAGCGCAATGGCCAGGTAGTATCCATGACCGGTGACGGTGTCAACGACGCCCCTGCACTAAAGGCCGCCGACATTGGATGCGCCATGGGTATCACCGGTACCGACGTTGCCAAGGGTGCGGCTGATATGACCCTTACCGACGACAATTTTGCCACCATTGTGGAAGCCGTGCGGGAGGGCCGCGGTATTTACGATAATATCAAAAAAGTGGTAGCATTCCTGCTGGGTACCAACATCGGCGAAGTATTTACCGTGTTCTTTGCCATGCTGTTCTGGCGGCAGTCTCCGCTGCTTTCTATGCAGCTTCTGTGGCTCAATTTGGTTACCGACAGCTTTCCTGCGGTAGCGCTAGGTATGGAAGCGGTAGAAGCTGAGGTGATGCAGCGTAAGCCCAAGCCAAAGGATGAGGGTATCTTTGCCCATGGCCTTGGTGTGCGTATTGTATTGCAGGGTGCAATGTTTGCAGCACTTACCCTTATCGGTTTCCATGTAGGATGGAACACAACAGGTGACCTGACAGCTGGACGCACCATGGCATTTTTGGTGCTGTCCTTGTCCCAGGTGGTTCATTCCTTCAATATGCGGTCCGACCACTCCATCTTTAAAATTGGCGTATTTAGCAATAAAAATCTGAACAGTGCAACGTTGCTGTCTACTGTTTTGGTAGCTGTCATTGCCTTTGTACCTCAGTTGGCCGATATTTTTGGGTTAACTCAATTAAGTGTACAGCTGTACCTGCTGGCGTTGGGCCTTGCTTTTGTACCCTTGGTCGTGTTGGAAATTACCAAGGCACTGGGGATTATCAAGCATCGTCGCGACCACCATGAGGAGCAGTAATAAACTCATACAGATATTGTTCTGCATAAGAATAAAAAGAGCTGCCAAATTTTTTTGGCAGCTCTTTTTACATGTAGCATCATAGCTCTGCTTTTGTGATATCTCCAGAATGTAATGGACTGGAATTTAAAGTTCTGTGATTTTGTAAGTCGTTATTAAAAATAAAGCAAAAGAAAACATGCTTTTGTTGTTTGTTTGCATACTTTGGGGCAAAACAATAAAAATATAAAAACCCAGTTGGCAAAAGATAGTTCAGGTTTGAATCTTGAATAAAATGTTAAATTTGTAGTTAAATTATAAAATTGGAAAAAAGGTATTGATTTTTTAAAAAAAACGGTTAAAATAAGATACAGTTAGCACTCGATGATTATGAGTGCTAAAAACAACTCTATATTATGATTCGGGAGGCAATATATTATGAACATCAAACCGTTGTGCGACAGAGTCGTTATTAAGATGGTAGAAGCCGAAGAGACTACCAAGAGCGGCATTATTCTGGCCGGATCTGCAAAAGAGAAGCCCAGCATTGCCGAAGTAGTAGCGGTTGGGCCCGGTGGCATAGTTGATGGCGAAAAGGTTGAAATGTACCTCAAGGTTGGCGATCGCGTTCTGCTGAGCAAATATGCCGGCACCGAGGTTAAACTGGATGGCGAGGAGTACACCATTCTGCGTCAGTCCGATGTTCTGGCTATTGTTGAATAATTTATAACACTACATTCACTTAATTGATATTATCATCATTTGGAGGTTGTTATTATGGCAAAGGAAATTTTGTTTGGCGAAGAAGCCAGGAAAGCACTTCAGTCCGGTATTGATCAGCTTGCCGATACCGTAAAAATCACCCTGGGACCCAAAGGCCGCAATGTTGTTTTGGGCAAAAAGTTTGGCAGCCCCCTGATCACCAATGACGGCGTTACCATTGCAAAGGACATTGAACTGGACTCCCCCTTTGAGAATATGGGCGCACAGCTGGTAAAAGAGGTTGCAACCCGCACCAACGATGCTGCCGGTGACGGTACCACCACCGCAACTCTGCTGGCACAGGCTCTGGTTCGTGAAGGCATGAAGAATGTTACCTCCGGTGCAAACCCCATGGTTGTTAAAAAGGGTATTCAGAAAGCTGTTAAGGTTGCGGTAGAAGCTACTGTTGCCAACAGCCAGAAAGTCAACGGCTCCGATGACATTGCCCGTGTTGCAACTGTTTCCTCCGGCGATGCCGAAATTGGTGCGCTTATTGCCGACGCCATGGAAAAAGTTTCTGCCGACGGCGTGATTACTCTGGAAGAATCCAAAACTGCAGAAACCTACTCCGAGGTTGTTGAGGGTATGCAGTTTGACCGCGGTTACATCACTCCTTACATGGTAACCGATACCGATAAGATGGAAGCTGTCATTGATGATGCTTACATTCTGATTACCGATAAGAAGATTTCTTCCATTCAGGAAGTTCTGCCTCTGCTGGAGCAGGTTGTGCAGGCCGGTAAAAAGCTGGTTATCATTGCCGAGGACATCGAGGGTGAGGCTCTGGCAACTCTGATTGTCAACAAGATGAGAGGCACCTTTGTATGTGTCGCTGTGAAAGCTCCTGGCTTTGGCGACCGCCGCAAAGAGATGCTCCGCGATATTGCAATCCTCACCGGCGGCGAGGTCATTACCGAGGAGCTTGGTCTGGAGCTGAAGGAAACCACCATGGCACAGCTGGGCCGTGCAAAGCAGGTTAAGATTCAGAAAGAAAATACCATCATCGTGGACGGTGCTGGTGAGAAGTCTGCAATTAAAGACCGCATTGCTCAAATTAAGTCTCAGATAGAGTCTACCACCTCTGAGTTTGACAAAGAAAAGCTTCAGGAGCGTTTGGCCAAGCTGTCCGGCGGCGTAGCCGTTATTAAGGTTGGTGCTGCTACCGAAGTAGAAATGAAAGAGAAGAAGCTCCGCATTGAGGACGCTCTGGCTGCCACCAAGGCTGCCGTTGAGGAAGGCATTGTAGCTGGCGGCGGCGTAGCTCTCATCAATGCAATTCCCGCTGTTGAGAAGCTGGTTGCAGAGTCTGATGGTGACGAAAAGACCGGTGCCAAAATTGTTCTGAAAGCTTTGGAGGAGCCCATTCGTCAGATTGCCGCCAACAGCGGTTTGGAAGGCTCTGTTATCATCGATTCCATCAAGCGCAGCGGTAAGGTTGGCTACGGTTTTGACTTCTATACCGAAGAGTATGTAGATATGATTACTGCCGGTATTGTAGACCCCACCAAGGTTACCCGTTCTGCCCTTGAAAATGCAGCCTCTGTTGCTTCCATGGTGCTCACCACCGAGTCTTTGGTTGCCGATAAAAAGGAGCCTGCAGCTCCTGCAATGCCTTCTCCCGACATGGGCGGCATGGGCGGCATGTATTAATTTAATTGTAATACAATCGTTTTGCGGTTCAATAAAATTAAGCCGGCGTTCTCTTTATTGTGAGAGCGCCGGCATTTAATTTATTTTTATTGGATTTATGTTGATAAAAAATTGCATCATGATATGGAGTTGTTTCTGTAGAAATTTTTACATTGTAAACACATAAAAAAATAAATATATTCTATAAGAAACTGCAAAAAATAATCGTATTATATGAGTAGAAGGGTTTTCTTTATAGGACGTTGTTCTTGTGTTTTTTTGCAAACTTATCAGTTGGTATTTCCAAATTTAGGATTTACAATTTGTTCACATACTGCTGAAATCCCGTCCATGCAGTTACGATATGATGATTGCAAGCAAAGCCCGCAAATGTTATAATAAACTTAAAGCAAGCTTGCAAAAAGTATATTATTTGATGCTTTGTGTTAAACAAAATGGTATCTACTGCTTTTGTCATTAGAGCCATAACATGCAGCTATTGTGCGCAAAAAGAATGAATGCGCTGTAAATAGAGTTCTTTGGAACAAAGAAGGGGGTAAAAGCATGAGCGAGTTTTTTCAGTTCCTTGTTACCTATCAAGAGGCAATATGGTGGCTGGTTGCTGCCGTGGTTTTAATAGGTATTGAGGCAGCTACGGTGCAAATGGTTTCCGTTTGGTTGGCGGTGGGCGCATTGGCATCAATGGTTGCTGCCATGCTTCATGCCTCGCTGCTGGTTCAGTTTTTGGTTTTTACTATTGTTTCGGCAATTACACTGGCCCTTACCCGAAGCTTTGTTAAAAAGGTGCTTAATGTAAAAAAAGTACCCACCAATGCCGACAGCGTTATCGGCCTTTGCGGTACTGTCACCGAGGAAATTAATAATTTGGCACAAACAGGTAAGGTTTTTGTCAATGGGCTGACCTGGACTGCACGTACCATGCACAACGAAATTGTACCCCAGGGTGCAGCTGTAGTGGTGGATGGCATTGAAGGTGTTAAGGTGATTGTAGAGCCTGTGAATGAAACGACTGCAGAGACCGTTCAAGTATAAAAAACGCAGTCACAGTAGATAACGATGGCAGTTAAACGGTTTTTTATAAGCCATATGACACCATAGTATTATCTTGTCGGCATTGCCGCAAGCAATATACCTTTGCGCATGGCCCCGGCAGGCGCAAAGGGGACAAAAATTCTGTCAGCCGTGGGAGAAAGGGGCACATATGCCTTTTATCATTGGTTTACTCGTACTCATTCTGGTCATCATCATCATCACCAATGTTCGCGTGGTTCCTCAGGCCACTGTTTATGTGATGGAGCGCCTTGGTGCATATTATGGTACTTGGCAGACAGGTCTTCATGTCAAAATCCCTCTGCTTGACCGCGTCGCCAAGAAAATTTCTTTAAAAGAGCAGGTAATGGACTTTGCTCCTCAGCCTGTTATCACTAAGGATAACGTAACCATCCAGATTGATACCATTGTGTTCTATCAGGTTACCGATGCCAAGCTGTATACCTATGGCGTGGAACGTCCATTGCTTGCCATTGAAAGTCTTACTGCTACCACCCTGCGTAATATTATTGGTGACATGGAGCTTGACCACACCTTAACCTCCCGCGATGTTATCAACACCAAAATTACCGCTTCTTTGGATTTGGCAACTGATAAGTGGGGTATTAAAGTTAACCGCGTTGAGCTGAAGAACATTATTCCTCCCAGAGAAATTCAGGATGCCATGGAAAAGCAGATGAAGGCAGAGCGCGAGCGGCGTGAGTCTATCCTCCGTGCTGAGGGTGAGAAGCGCAGCCAGATTCTGGTGGCAGAAGGTAATAAGGAGTCTCAGATTCTGAACGCCGAAGCCGAAAAGCAGGCTGCAATTCTACGCGCAGAAGCTGTAAAAGAACAGAAGATTCGTGAGGCACAGGGTGAAGCAGAAGCAATTGAGATGATCAACCGTGCTACGGCTGATTCACTTAAAATGTTGAATGAAGCAAATCCCTCTGAGGCTGTTCTGACTCTAAAGGCTTATGAAAGCTTTGTAAAAGCCGCAGATGGTAAGTCTACCAAAATTATTATCCCCAGCAACATTCAGGGCATGGCTGGCATGGCCGCCTCCTTAAAGGAACTGATGACAGACAAATAAAATAATTAGGGCGGCACTTTTTTAGTGCCGCCCTTTTTACTTGTATTACGTATAAACTTTGCTTGCAGCGGCAGCACCCAGATTTTTGATGGTTAATCCATAAAAATCCTGCTAGATAAATTGCGATAAAATCTGGTGTGTATGAAGCGGCATTATCACAGTGAATCATCCTTCTTTAGGAGCTTGGGTAGAAGGACCTCAAAATCACTGGGGAAGCAATGCCCCAGGCCAGGCAGGACATAAAGACGCAGTGACACCCCTGCTTCTTCGGCTTGCTGTGCAATAAGCTGAGCCAAGGGTAGGCAGTCTTTGTCTTTATCTCCGCACAGCACAATCGGTCTTATACCCCGAAGCTTCAATAACTCCATAATCTGCGGGCCTCGCTTCTCAATGGCAGGAATCCATGGTGCCATAAGAAGAAGCTCCTCACAGGCAAAGTTGTCAAGGGCCAAAGCGTCCAGAATTACACCGCAGCCTGCCGAAAAGCCGCATAGCATCCGCCGTTGGTACTGTGACCAGTGGGGAATTTGTGCAATAGCGTGGCAAAGCTGCTGCCCACCGTCACCGCCATCTTCCCAGCGATACAGGTCATAGGAATCTAAAGTCTTTGACTGTACCTGCTCCACCTGCCAGCCCAGATGCGCCAGCGGCTGCCATGCAGCACGGCTGTGCTGCATATTTTGCTGGTTACCGTGTAGGGTTAAGGCAAGGCGAGGCTGTGTGGCTTTCTGCCAGGTACAGAGGGTATGTGCACCGGATTCTGCATCGACAAAACGACTGTCGGATATTTTTCTGCATGCCGTAAAACGGGGGTCGTTCCAAAGACTGGCTAGGTCATCATCCTCCCAGACGGAAGGGCGATACCAAAAGCCTTTTTCTAAAATAGCTTCTTCTATCCAGCCCAGGGCTTCCTCCTGACTACCGCTGACAGCAGCCAAGCAGTATAAAAAGTTGTAAATCTGTGAAGTCTTGCAGGAAATACTTTGGGACTGCGCCTTTAAATATTCATAGGCGGCCTCTGAGCTGTTACTCTCTAAAATATCCAGTGTGGTATCTAACAATAATTCTTCTGTCATGCAAATTCTCCTTAGGTAGAAGCCAAAGAATGGCTTCGGCTGCCCGGTAAATTTGCGCCAAGACGCAAAAATACCCGGAAAAGGTGTGACCTCTCCCGGGTTAAGTCATCTGCAAAGTAACTCACCCTTTAGTGAGCCATGCCGGGAGCCATGTAGGAAGTGTTGTTGGTTGTCTTTTTCATCATACATCGCTCCTTTCGTCATTAAAACTGTGGTTAAGTATAGTACAAAGGTAATATTTTGTCAAGTAGTCGAAAAAAAGAAACAAAAGCAACTGGGAAAATTTTTCTATAGGCTTATTTGACAGCATCTATATTGTGCATCATAATAAAATTATGTCAAAGAATTGGCTAAACTGCTTGTTGTGTGCAGGTTCCTTTGAATACTCCTTGGCATATTGGCTTAAGGACTATTACTTCTCTCATCAGTATTGCATGATGGAATGATTATTGTCTGGAGGTAACATGAAAAAGCATTCAAAGCTTATTGCAGGATTGGTTATAGTTTTTATCACTGGCTTTGTTGTGGTATGGTTTCTTTTTCCTGCAGCAGAGCAAAAGTTGTGTAAAGAATTTCTTACCTTACTTTATACCAGCTACGGAGGCAGATTTCAGCAGCTGCAAGAAGAATTGGGTGCTTCTGGCCCTGGTTCAAGTGCTGCTTCCGGTGTATACCCTGTACCTGCTGAACCCTATGAGAGATACTATGAACATTTTAATACACTGTTGAGCAGTTCCGCTTATGAAAGCTTTGCAGCAAATGGGCACATGCTGGATGTGGACAAATTTTGCACCGACAATCACACAAATTTAAAGGTTAATTCAATTTCTTTCAAGCAGGATATTCGCTTCAAAGGCGGTATTCAGTATCGATATAGTATCGTAATTGGGTCAGATTATGCAGCAACAGAGACACAAGGCGTGCTAGTCCTGAAAAGGGTACATTTGGGAAAGTATTTGATTGACTATTTTAAACCATTTGAGCGTCAACCTTTCAAAAACTTGCTGTAATAGCTAAATTGTCATAACAATATATTTAAAGGCTGTGCCACAAAGAAGTGATACAGTCCTCTTTTCATGTCTGGCATAATATGACAAAAAGCCGCCCTGCCAAAGGCAGGACGGCCAAAAGTACGCAAACGGATAATTAGTCGCTGACGTAGGGGAGAAGAGCCAGGTGACGTGCACGCTTGATAGCGATGGTCAGCTGACGCTGATGACGGGCACAGGTGCCGGTCACTCTGCGAGGAACAATCTTTGCTCTCTCAGACAGATATCTCCGCAGACGGGGGATATCCTTGTAGTCGATGCTCTCAACTTTATCTACGCAGAAAGCGCAAACCTTGCGGCGGGGCTTTCTGTCGCGGGGTCTTTCGGATCTTTCGTTACGCTCCATGGATGGGAACCTCCTTTACCATTAAAATGAAACTGAAAAAATCAGGTTGTTAGAAGGGAAGATCGTTATCGGTCTCCACTTCTTCAAAGTCGCTGGCGGCGCCGCTCTGGTAAGAAACAGCTGCCGGGGGGGCATCTGTGGGCAGATGAACGGAAGCTGCCGCTTGGCTGCTGCCTTTGCTGCCGACAAAAAATGCATTATCTGCAACGACTTCAACAGCGGTGCGCTTATTGCCTTGCTTATCTTCATAGCTGCGGGTTTGGATGCTGCCCTCAATACCGATAGGCTCACCCTTGCGGAAGTAGCGGGAGATAAACTCCGCTTGCTGGCGCCATGCAACAATGTTGATAAAATCAGCTTTACGCTCAGCGTCTCGGCCGGAAAAACGGCGGTCGACGGCGATGGAAAAGCTGCAAACGGCTACACCGTTGGGAGTTTGCCGAAGCTCAGGGTCTGCAGTCAGTCTGCCAACAAGAATTGCTTTGTTAAACATACGGACGCCTCCTTATGCTTTGGCGATGATGAGAGAACGCATAACACCGTCGGTAATTTTGTACACACGGTCGAGCTCAGCAGGGAACTCGGGGCTGCTCTGGAAGTTGACCAGAACGTAGTAGCCTTCCACCTGGTCGTCGATTTCGTAAGCAAGTCTGCGCTTGCCCCACTCGTCGATAGACTCGATGGTACCGTTGTCGCTGATCAGCTTCTTGAACTTCTCAACGATTGCCGCGGTGGCCTCCTCGCCATTCTTTGTGCTGATGATCATAACAGTTTCATAGCTGGCGGTAAGGTTTGCCATAGTTTTACACCTCCTTATGGACATTAGGCTCTGACTGTTTGCCAGAGCAAGGAGTTAAACCCGCCAAAAGGCAGGCATAACACATATATTATAGCGATGCAACACGAGCTTGTCAACTTAAATTAAAGCTTTTTAGCTAAATCCTTAAGATATTCGGTAAATTCAGCGCCTATTTCAGGATGCTTTAAGGCCACTTCAATAGAAGCTTCCATAATTCCCAATTTATTACCCATGTCGTAACGCTTGCCCAGATACTCCACGCCTGTCATTCCTGTGGTGGAGCAAAGCTCACGCATGGCATCGGTCAGCTGAATTTCACCGCCGGCACCGGGCTGGGTGCGTTCCAAAATTTTAAAAATTTCCGGAGGCAGTACGCATCTGCCCAAAATGGAGTAAAGACTGAGAATCTTATCGGGTGCAGGTTTTTCCACCATGTCGGTTACCGAAAATACTCTTTCCTCCAAGGGGGTAACTGCAAGGGAGGAGTAGCGCAGAATTTGCTCAGGGGTTACCTCTTTCATTCCAACAACGCCTTTGCCGTACTTTTCATAAGCGCAGCACAGCTCACCTGTGGCGGGGCTGCCCGGTGGGGAAATGATGACGTCGTCTGCATACAGCACTGCAAAAGGTTCGTTTCCTACAAACTCTTTGGCACACAGAACAGCGTGACCCAGTCCCTTGGTTTCTTTCTGACGGATATACTGTATATTTGCAAGCTTGGTAGGTTCCAGTACCTGTTGGTACATTTCATCTTTGCCTGTGCGCAGCAGGTGCTGTTCCAGCTCG
Source organism: Bacillota bacterium (assembly GCA_023431215.1). GTDB lineage: Bacteria > Bacillota > Clostridia > Oscillospirales > Ruminococcaceae > Angelakisella. Next base: position 17,331 of record JAEYXR010000118.1, on the reverse strand, counting down.
GGGGCACGGTCAAAGTAGTCTTCCAAAGGTGCTTTGCCGCGGCTGGTAATGATGAGAATATCGGTAATACCGCTGAGTACAGCCTCTTCTACAATGTAGTGAATAGCAGGCTTGTCCACAATAGGTAAAATTTCTTTGGGAATAGACTTGGTGGCGGGTAATACGCGAGTGCCCAAGCCGGCAGCAGGAATAACAGCCTTCCTAACTTTCATAGTGCAGCTCCTTTTCTGTTTCAAACACACTGATGTAATTTTATTAATTGGCCATGCGGGCGTTTCGCCGCCCAAGGCCTTTCAATCTTAATGCGCCGGCCAAAGGCCGATGCGAAATTATTAAAACTGTCTGCGACTGTTTTAATAATTATAGTATAACCTACAAAATGCCTTTTGCAAATGATGACAGAGGGAGAAATGATAAGATAAAGCTTTGGTCCCATAAGGGATACTTTTGCTAAAAGAAAATAAGCTTACAAAGAATCTTATTGACAGAAAAAGGCGGGTGTAAAACCGCCTTTTCTACAATATGCTTCGCTTTTTGCCCATTGGCTCAGGCAGCTTGCCAAAAATAAAAACAGTTATTTTAAAAAGATTTGAGAAAGGAAAAAGCTGAACAAATTATTGCCCACAAACAAACCGGCAATGGTAATAAGAATAGCAAAAGAGTTGACTCCGCCCATCCGTGCCAGAGAAAATACATAATCGGGAGAGCCTGTGGAAAACCGTCCGTTGGATTTTACATGGCGAATGGTTTTAAAGGCATGTTTTTTATAGGCTCGGTCAAAGGTCAGGGAGTTGATGATGGCTGAGATAATCATAACCAGCCACAAAAAGCCGGAAGCAATGACGGTGTTGGTATAGGCAGGGGTAATTACTTCGGGCACTCCCAAGGTAAGACTACCGGTAGTAGCCGCCAGTTCAGCCATATATTTGGAGGCAACCACCAACGCGGGTAGCATAACAGCCAAAAAAGCTCCAAGATAAACGGCGCCCAGCTTATACATTTTGCGGTAAAAGCAGTAAAAGAAACCAAAGATACCGCACCAGTTAAAGGTGATGCTTGCGCCAAACTGCTCCATTTTTTTAAATTTCATTAAAAAGGAAAGATTGTTTGGCCCAACAAAGTCGCAAATTTCCTTGGCGGTTATTCCCTCTGCAATTTCTTCGGTTAAATTAACCTGGGGGGCGCCATAATAAGGCCCTCCTTGGCTGTAGGGCTGCTGCTGCCTGTACCCCTCCTGTCCATAGGAAGGGGGATAAGGATGCTGCGGACCCTGATGTGGCTGGTTGTGGTAGGCAGAACGGTAGGCCTCATGATGCTGCGCAGGCGTAAGAGGATATCCGCAAACCTGACAATTTGGCATATCAATGGTATTGTTGGCGCCGCAGCGGCCGCAAACAGTAACAGCAGGTTCTTGACGAGGTCTTTCCTCCGGCGAGGGGGACCAGTGCTTACCCTCTATGTGACCGTCAATATTTGCGCAGTGGCCGTTTTCAAGATAGCAGGCACGGTGATGTGGTGTTCCACACTCGGGACATACCACAACATCATCATTGTCTGTAAAAGTTTTTTGGCACACAGGGCATTTATATCCTGTATAATTGGACACTTTATCAGCTCCTAAAATAATAGGTACCGGTATTTTCCGCATAAAACGCGAAGGACATCCGGATAATATTACAATTATAGTATAACGAGTATGCTAATTCAATAAATAGATTGTTAAGAAAGTGAAGATATCCCTTTGTTTTTAGAACAAATTTTTCTTTACAAGGTGACTTTCCTCTCCTATAATAGTATTCTAGAGGCGGTATGGAAGCTGATAAACTTAGTTTTGAGCTTAATCAGCTGCCGCAAACCAGATCGTAACAAAGGAAACGGAGAACAACCTTTATGCTGCAATTTGAAGAACTGAGGCTGAAGCTGCTGGCGGGTAAAGCACCGCTGGACGAGCTGCGCCAGTCGCTGAATATTGACGGGCTTTCCAGGGAGCTGGAGGAGCTGGAGATTAAATCCGGTCAGCCTGGCTTTTGGGATAACGTAGAAAGCTCTCAAAAGCTGCTCCAACGTCAGGGGGCCATTAAAGGCAAGTTGGAGGGCTACCAAAAGCTATGCGCATTGTATGAAGATACACTTACCCTCATTGACCTTGCCATGGAAGCAGAGGATGAAAGCGTATTTGAAGAGGCAGAGCGGGATTACGGCCTCTTTTCTTCCACCATGGAGGAAATGAAGCTATCTACTCTGCTCACCGGTGAATATGATTCCTTTAACGCAATTTTGACCTTTCATGCCGGAGCGGGTGGTACCGAGGCCCAGGATTGGGCACAGATGCTGTACCGTATGTACACCATGTATGCTGAGCGCAAGGGCTTCCGCTACAAGGTGCTGGACTACTTGGATGGCGATGAAGCAGGGCTGAAAAGTGCCTCTATCCTCATTGAGGGAGAAAATGCCTATGGTTACCTCAAGTCGGAGTCCGGTGTTCACCGTCTGGTTCGTGTCAGCCCTTTTGATGCTTCCGGCCGCCGCCACACCTCCTTTGCGTCTTTGGAGGTTATGCCCGAAATTACCGACGAAGTCAATGTGGAAATTCGCGAGGAAGACCTGAAGATGGACGTATACCGCGCCAGCGGCGCAGGCGGACAGAAGGTCAACAAAACATCCTCTGCCGTCAGACTGACCCATCTGCCCACCGGAATTGTAGTGGCCTGCCAGGTAGAACGCAGCCAGCATCAAAACCGCGAGGTTGCCATGAATATGCTGCGCTCTAAGCTGATTGAAATTAAAGAGCGTGAGCATCTGGAAAAAATTGAGGACATTAAGGGCGACCAAAAGGAAATTGCCTGGGGCAGCCAGATCCGTTCCTACGTCTTTATGCCTTACACCATGGTCAAAGATCACCGCACCAGTTTTGAAACAGGCAATATCGGCGCTGTGATGGACGGTAATCTGGATGGTTTTATCAATGAGTATTTAAAGAAAAAAAGTCTGGGCGACATTTAACAACAAAAATAAAAACTCCGTTGCTACCGCAGCGGAGTTTTATTTTTGCGGAAATTACACTTTACTTTGGCGGAGGCGGCGCTCCAGACGAATGTCCTTGCCGCGGAAGTGGTAAGCGGTGCAGCCGCACAAAATACGGGAGGCAATTCGTTCGGCATAGGAGGTGCTTAACTGGGAAGGCTCTAAATTTGTGCTGATGAGCACCGGGTGCTGTGCCATAAGACGCTCATTGAGCACATAATATAATACTGACTGAGAGAAGGTAGTAATAAACTCTGAGCCCAAATCATCCAGAATCAACAGGTCACAGGCAATGACCGAACGGGCAAACTCACGGTCCTCGGGAGTACAACCCCTGTCAAAACGGACACGCTCAAAGCGGTCAATCATGGCTTGAGCAGAGGTGTATTCCACAGAAAAGCCGCGTTGTGCAACCCGGTTGCCCACAGCCAGCGAAAGATGGGTTTTGCCAAGGCCTGTTTTGCCCAAAAACAGTAGGCTAGGGCTGTTTTCATCAAAGCCCTCAGCGTACTCCATGGCTTTTTGCAAAATATGCACCATGGTGCTGCGGGGGGAGGGCTGATTTCCGTCGGCTGTTGCAGGGTAAAAGGTAATATCAAAATCATCAAAGCCCTGTGTGCCGCCTGGGAGAGAGTCGGCACTTAATGCTTTAAGGCGGCGATGAAAGCACTCGCACCGTTTACCGGATACAAAGCCGGAATCTTCACACAGACTGCAGGAATAGGCGGGCAGCAGATAATTTTCCGGCAGGCCCATGGCTGCCAGCAAATTTTTCTTTTCCCGCTGCAAATCCTCCAGCTTTCCACGGAGCACGGCTAGTTTTTGGGGAGCATCGTTATCAAAGGCCGAAAGGGCAATATCCATACCCACCTTTGCCACAAGGCTATCCAAACGATAAAAGGCAGGTTCCTTGGAGTAAAGTGCTTCCTTGCGGTTTTCGGCTTCTGTCAAAGCCTTTTGGCGGCTGGCAGCAAGTGCCTCGGTTACCGTTGCAATTGCTTTTTCTCGATACATAACTGGCACGTCCTTTTTTAAAAGTAGAGAATCAGTGGTTGGAGTTTAACTCCATTAAACGTTGAATATCGCCAAGGTCATAAGAAGCAGGGGCAGAGGAAGGAGCGGCCTTTGTAGGTTTGCTGCCATTCATTTCTGCAAGGGCCTGTTCGGGCGTGGTAATTCCGCTTTGATACCATTGGCTTAAAATTTTATTAAGGTAAGGGAAAGCCGCTTTTCCGGTGTTGTCAACAGTACGGTCATAAGCTAGCTGAATCAGAGCGGGAGTAAAATGATAGGTGTTGAACCAGCAGTCAATAAAGTCGCGTTCCTTTGCGGAAAGCGTGCGTTCACCCAGGCCAAACATGGCAATGATAAGTCCCTCGTTGGAGGCGCGCTGGGTAAGGTGCAGAATATGTGCTTCGGCCTTATCATGGGTATCTATGCCCTGGTCCACCCAGCCTGTAATCAGCCGCTCTAAATAACGGATGCTAAGTTTACCAATGCATTTGCAATACTCCACCGCCATTAAAATATAATCGGGGGTTAACTCAAGATAGCTATACAGGTATACAACCGTTTCGGTCTCGGCTGGAGACAGAGGCTTGGAAAACCTTTGCTGAAGTTCTTCCAGCAAAAAGGGTAGGTTTTTGTCCTGCTTGCACATAACGTTAATTTGAGAAGGGGTGAGTTTGCCGCGGGAATGAACAGTGGTGATGCGCTGCCCTGTTTGAGAGATATCCACAGACGGGGGAGGAGCTGCCGGTGCAGGAGCTGTTTCCGGCGCAGGGCGGGGAGCAGCTGGTGCGGCAGGCTCAGATTGAGCTGTCCGGGTAAAAAGACCGGTTTTTTGCCAATACTCCAGGCAGTCGTACACCTGTGAACTGGTAAGTCCCAAGCGTTTGGCTATGTAGGGAACGTCCACTGCTGCGGGAGCATCCCGCAGAGCCAGAAGCAATACCTTCAGTTGTTGTTCGGAGCATAGTTTTAGGTAACGGTCTGCAACAGACAAAGGTACCGCAAAGATTCCGCCCCAAGGGCCAAAATCAATATGATAAGACATAAAACAGATTCCATCCATTCTATTTGAAGTTTTAAAGTCAGTTGTATCGTGGTATTATTGATAGCAAAGTCCATGTGGGCTCTGGCCGTAACTATACAATAATTGCCCTGTGGTTTTGGTACTATGTCTGTAACACAGACTGGTACAATTGGCCATAATGCCCCTTGTGTACTTGACCATAAGTGTATCATAAACGCTTTGCGGTTATGATGTCCCATCTGCAAAGCAGGTGGACATCAATGCGCATGGGGGCGGCAATGGCCCTGCGCATAAAAGTATAATAAACGCTTTGCGGTTATTATACCATAAGTGATTCAAACAGTACAGCAAGAAGCTGCTCCAATTATCTGGGGTGCTTTGCTATAATTGTATTGCGTAAGCCAAGATAATTGGTGTATAATAATGTTGATTTTACCGTTGCCTATCGTATAATGGCAGCATGAATTGACAAAGGAGCCTAAAAGAATGACATTTACCTACAAGCCAAGAGGAGTATGTTCTCAAAATATTATCATTGATATAGATGGGGACACCATTAAAAATGTAAAATTTACCGGAGGCTGCAGTGGCAATACACAGGGCATTGCTGCTTTGGTTCAGGGTATGAAAGTATCCGAGGCAATTCACCGACTGGGAGGTATCTGCTGTGGATTTAAGGAAACCTCCTGTCCCGATCAGCTGGCACGTGCATTGGAGCAGGCTATTCAGTAAAAAAGAGAGTGTGTGACGCCAACGTTTATGTGAGGAGGAGCGCGGCCATGGCATTTGCAGATGACGATGTAAAAATTTATAACGGTGACGAAGAAGCATCCCCAAAACAGGTAAGCGAAGGTGAAAAAGCGGCAGCGGAATTTTTATATCATAAAGATAACGGAAACCTGGAGAAGACCCGGCAATTGGGAGAACTTTTAGCACGTACATTGGTAGATGATGTTGTGCGGCTAAAGGATGACGAATGTAAAAACCAAAAGCTTGTGCTGATTTCTTATTTGGCTGTAGATGAATTGGAAGCAGAGGTGACTAATTTAATACTGCAAAAATCTATTCTTAGTTTTTTTAACCACACCATCGAGCTGCTGAATCCTGGTCTTTTTGCCATTGTCAGCGACAGTGCTGCCTATACCCTGTACATACTCAATGACAGGCAGGGCGAGCACAAGAGCTGCGGACAGATTTTGGCGGAGCTTTGCGGAAGGGATGAAGATGCCCAGTTTGTGACTGGCGGCAACGCGCTGGAAAAGGAGTATCGCCAGTTGTTTAAAGATATTATCCGTAGCTATCATTTTAAATAACCCGGTTATTGTGAAACGCGGTGCACTTTTACAAAGCGCACCGCGTTTTTATGTTATATGCTCAAAAACTATAAGAATATTGCCAAAACAAAACTATTGGTGGCCGTTTTTCTTTTTCAGCAGGTGATTATGTGCCCAAATTCCAGCAGCACCCAAAACGCCTGTAATAGCAAAAATAAGTGCGGTTATACCATAATTGCCGCTTGCAAAGCTGGCCCCTGCCAAGGTAGAGGTAATGACAGAGGGAATGCGGGCAAAGGTAGACAAAAATAAGAATCGGCCGCGGGGAATGTTTGTAAGAGCGCACACATATACCAAAATATCCTTAGGGGTGCCGGGAATGAAATAAAGAATAAAAATAAGAGTTTCCAGTTTTTCTTCATTGTTTAAAAAAGAGTATTTTTTTATGGCATCCTTGTGGCTGGAACGCTCCAAAGCTGACTTGCCCATTTTACGTACAAGGGTAAAAATGGTAAATGTGCCAATGAGTATACCAAGAAGACAAAGAATCAATCCGCCTACAGCACCATACATGCTTCCTGCCACCAGCTCGATGGGTTCACCGGGAATAAATGCAACTACAATTTGTAGAATTTGAATGCCCATTAAACTTAGTACGCCCCAGATGCCCATTTGCCGTACCCATCCGCTTAGCTGGTCACGAAAATCCGGCGTTACCATATAGCGAAAAAGTGGGAAGCAAAGAATGCATAGCACAACAGTGAGTGCACCGAGCACAATATAAAGTAAAATATGTCCTTTTTTGTTGCTTTTTTCCATAAAAGTACCTTTCATAAATAGACGGTTTATCAAATGAATAGTCAAAAACCATGAAACCACTATATTTTATCGTCATTTTCGTGTAAAATAAAAGAAAGAAGCCTAAAACGGTTGCAAAGCTTTTTTAAATTATAAGCAGAGCAGCCGGAACAAGGAGGATGCACAATGGAAAACAAGGCTTTTACGGAAGGCGTACGCCCGGGCGGCGTTACCACCAGCCATGAAATCATAATTTTAATTTGTTATATTATGGATTCTGTAGATAAACCGGTAACCTTTAACCAGCTCAATGAGGCCATGCAGGAGCAGCAGCTAATCAATTACTTTGAGTTTGCAAATGCAATGGAGCACCTGCAGCGTGCGGGGCATATTCTCCCTTATGATAACGAATCAAAACAGTATGTGCTTTCACCATTGGGCAAATCTACCGCAAAAACTTTTGAGGCAACCCTGCCGGCAGCGGTAAAGGAGCGGGGGGTTATGGCGCTAAATTCCATTTTAAAACAAATTCGCCGTCAAAAAGAAAACCGTGTAACAATAGAAAAAAAAGAGGATGGCTTTGTTGTCACTCTGACCATTCCTGATATTGGGTCTGATCTTTTGTCGGTTTCTATTTTTATGCCTACCCGCAAAGAGTGCGAAGCAATACAAAACAGGTTTTTAAATGACCCCATGCTGGTGTATAAGGGCGTTTTTGCACTGCTCACCGGAGATTTAAATACAGTGGGAGACCTGGTAACAGAAGAAAATTAAATTTTATCCTGATTATTGTATTTTAACATAATCTGGTATCTAGGATAAGACAATTTTATTTGGAGACTATGAACAATGACAAAAACTATTGTAACTATTCTGCTAAGCCTTTATTCTTTTGTGCGCCTTATTCTGGTAGGGTATTACTATTATCATCAGGAGCTGTCACTGCCTTCTACAGTTTATTTCATTACCGCAATCTGTGCCAGTATTTGCCTGATAGGCTCAATGGTTGTTTACTTTCGCCACATCAGTGGAAAAAAACTGCGGCTGCTGTTGTTTTTTAATGCTGTGTGTACATCAATCAATCTTTTTACAGTTTACAGCGACACAAGCACGGCTGCAACAATGTGGGATTTACTCATTATAGGTACTTTTTTTGATATTCTGTTCTTTATGGCCTGCTGTACCTTTAAACTGAGGGATACCATGTACGTACCTGCCCGTACGCCTTTTGTGCGTCTTGGAGCAAAAAACAATAACAAGCGCATACAGAAAAAAACTAAAAAAACCAAAAGAAAAACGGTGCATTCTGCCAACCCAGACAATTGGAGAACAGTTCCGGAGGCGCAATCGGATCCGACAGGGGACGATGGGGAAGGCTTTGTCTATACAGAGGAACAACCGGAAAAAGAGGAGATAACCTTATGAAGCAAATTGCCAGCTTTTGTGTGAACCATGATATTTTAGAAAAAGGAATGTACATTTCCAGAATTGATGGTGATATTGTTACTTATGATATTCGTATGGTGCGTCCCAATGGTGGCATCTATTTAAGCAATGCCGCCATGCATACCTTTGAGCACCTGTTTGCGACCTTTGCCAGAAACTCCCAATGGAGTGACAGTGTAATCTATGTTGGACCAATGGGCTGCCGAACCGGGTTTTATCTGCTGGTTAGGGATGTAATGACTCATGCTCAAGCTTTGGAGCTTGTACGTCAGAGCATTGATTTTATAGCAGGCTTTGATGGGGTAATACCGGGTACCGCCACCTCAGCGGAGTGCGGTAACTATTTAGAGCATGACCTGACGGGTGCCAGAAACATTGCACTGGATATGCGCTCTGTTTTGGAAAACTGGCAGGTACCGGATATGACATATAAAGCATAATGGAAATATACAGAAAAGACGGACAACCCATAAGGTTGGCCGTCTTTTGCTTTGACAGTTTATTTATGCTTTCCGGTAAGCTTATCGGCAACATAAAGGCCGTTGGCTGCAGCCTGAGAAAGTGAGCGGGTAAAGCCGGCGCCATCTCCAATGGCAAAAAGACCGGGGTGCCCCACAATTTCAAAGTCCTGGCAGGTGGGACGTGCGGAATAGTATTTGCACTCGATGCCGTACAAAAGGGTATCATGATTGGCTGTGCCGGGAGCAACCTTATCCAACTGAAGTAAGGTTTCAATAATGTTGTCTAGCTGACGCTTTGGCAGACACAGGCTTAGATCACCGGGCACAGCGCACAACGTAGGAATAGTGGTGGACTGGCGAAGGCGCTTTTCGTCAGTACGGCGGCCATTCATCAGGTCGCCCAGGCGCTGAACCAGTACACTGCCGCCGCTGATAAGGTTTGCCAGGCTAGCCACATGGCGGGCATAAGCAATTGGCTCGCGGAAAGGTTCGGTAAAGCGCATGGTAGAAAGCAGGGCAAAGTTTGAGTTTTCTGTTTTACGGCTGGGGTCGCGGTAAGAATGGCCGTTAACGGTAAGAACTCCACTGGTGTTTTCGGTAACAACGCTGCCACGCTCATTAAAGCAGAACATACGGGTGGTATCGCCGTAAGCCTTACTGCGGTAGGTGATTTTGGGTTCATAAATCTTCTTGGAAAAATCTTCCCAAATCATAGAGGGAAGCTCTACACGAACACCAATATCCACCTGATTGTTGGTGGTTTCAATGTTGTTTTGATGGCACCAACGGGTAAAAAGACCGCTGCCCACACGCCCCACTGCAAAAATGATATTGTCTGCAGTGCAGGTATTGATACCGTCGGGGCCCTCCATGGTGGCAGTATGGGTTTTAGGGTCTACGTCGGTAACCCTTGTACCGGTGACCACCTGGCACCGTGTTTCCAGCTCCTCTACCAGTCGCACCATGGTATCAAAATTACTGTCGGTTCCAAGGTGCTTCAGCTGCGCCTGAAGCATCTGCATATCATATTGCATACATAACTTTTTCAGGTCATTGCTGGGCTGATAACGCTGAGTGGTGGCACCACAGGAAACCAGTATTTTATCGGCCTGTTCAATATAGTCTATTACCACATGGGGGGACAAAAAGTCGGTAAGCCAGCCGCCATATTGGGTGGAAATAACATACTTACCGTCAGAAAAGGCGCCGGCACCGCCCATCCCTTCCATAATGGCACAGGATTTGCACCGGATGCAGTGGCTGACCTGTTTGGTGACAATGGGACATTTGCGGCGGGATAGGGGATTGCCCTGTTCTACCAAACATACCTTAAGAGAGGGGTTGTTCTCTGTGATGCGGTGTGCCGCCATAAGGCCTCCAATACCGCCGCCAATAATAAGGACGTCATAGTGATTTAAAATTGCCAAAATTTGCACCTACTTTTAAAATTATTGTATTATAAAATCTTTTGGGCGCAACACAAGCTCGCCTGCCGGAGAAAACTCTGGTAGACGAGCAAAAGTTGCGGTATTTATCAGGATATAAGAATGTTTATTCGGCAGTACGCTTAAGCACTTTATTATACACTGCCAGCGTATGATTTGCAAGGTCTTTGGCACCGCTGTTGCGAATAGAATCAATGACCGACTCTTTAAAGCGCTGCATAACATCAGGATCCATGGTTTTAATCTCTCGCAGCTTGTCCGCCATTTCTTCGGGAGAGTCAAAGTTAAAGCCGTTTTTGCCGTCACGTACCTGGTCAGCATTCAGGGGGTCGGTGCGCTGAAGCACAGGCAATCCCGAGCACATACCCTCCAGCATACTGATGGAGTTTGTGTCGGAGAGGGAGGCTGTGATATAGACATCACACAACGCATAATAGGGCGGCAGGTCTTCGTGAGCCACTTTTCCGGTAAAGGTTACCATATCGGTAATTCCCAACTGCTGTGCCTGTTCTTCCAGCTCGATGCGGGAAGGGCCGTCACCAATGATAAGCAGGTGAATATTGTCTTTGGAAGAAATGGATTTCTGCCAAAAATCCAGCAGAACATCCACACTTTTTTCTTTGCCCAAGCGGCCTACAAAGCATGCAATCATAGCATTGGGACGAATTCCGTGCTGCAAGCGCAACTGAGCCTTCGTTTCATCACTAAAGTTTTTGGGTGCAAACTGATCTATCTCTACAGCATTGGGAATAACATTTACATCCTTGTCCACTCCTGCAACACGGAAGTATTCCTCACATTTTTTAGAGGGACCTGTAAGTGCGTTGGCCCGCTTTGCCAAAAATTTGGTATACTTATGGCTAAGCTTTGTAGTGGTAGGTACAAGTGCCTTAGGAGCAACATAGTAGATGTAATCATCATACATGGTGTGCAGGGTATAAACCAGAGGGATTTTAAGAACCTTGGCACACAAAATGCCTGAAAGACCAATACCAAATTCGTTGTGAATATGAATAATGTCGGGGTTAAATTGCTCAATAAATTTAAGCCTTGTGCGGGAAATGGGCTTGGCAAGGCTATAGCCGTAAAACTTTTTGGAGGTATGGGCGGGACAATGAAGTACGCCGTTTTCAATATAGTGCCGTTTGGCATTTGCATCTGCAGATACTACCAGCACCTCATGCCCCAGCTGCTGCAAACCTTCTTTTAAAATCTTTACATGGGTAACCACCCCGTTGATATGGGGCAGATATGTTTCTGTAAAAAGTGCAATTCTCATAAACTACTCCTGTTCCTTCAGTGGCAATCCACAGAATTTTAAGGATATACTTATAGTATCTTATTTAGTATAGCATAGCTGGATAAAAGTTACAATGATATAAGCGGTTTGTAAATATGTATCTTTGGCCTTAACCGGGTAAAAGCAAAAAACGTTGAATAACAAGGGCAAATCTATTATAATAAAACAATAGGTTACCATGCTATGTACAAAATACTCCGGACTTCCTCTGCTATGCGGGAAAAGCTGGGAGTAAATATAAAATTTTTGCTGCTGTAAAGCAGCGGAATGGAGCATTAAACGCTATGGCAATTCAATTTTCGGTTGCTTTAAGCAAGCTTATTAAGGATTTGAATATGGGCGTGGTATATATGCCCGAAAATGGTGCTGAAGTGCTGATTTCCAGCGCAGACATCAATCGTCCGGGACTGCATCTGGCCGGCTTTTTTGATTATTTTGACCCCAATCGTATTCAGCTGATGGGCAGAAGCGAAACGGCCTTTCTTGACCAGATTGGTGAGGATGAAAAAGAAAAAAGTCTGGAGGCTTTTTTTGCAGCGCAGCCGGTAGCTGTCATTGTCAGCCGCGGCATTACGCCTACGGACCAAATGGTTGAAAAAGCAAAGAAATACAATGTTCCACTGCTGATTACCGCAGAGCCTACCTCTAACTTTAGTAGTGCGCTTAATGCACTTCTTAATACCGAGCTGGCGCCCCGCGTTACCCGCCACGGTGTTTTAGTTGAGGTTTACGGCGAAGGTGTTCTGCTGCTTGGTGACAGCGGTGTTGGTAAAAGTGAAACTGCCATTGAACTGGTAAAGCGAGGACACCGTCTCATTGCCGATGATGCTGTAGAAATTCGCCGCGTATCCAACAAGACGTTATTGGGATCCTCCCCGGAAAATATTCGTCACTTCTTAGAGCTTCGTGGCATAGGTATTATCAACGTACGTAAAATTTTTGGTATTGGCTCGGTCAAAGTCACCGAAAAAATTGATATGCTCATCAACCTGGAAATTTGGAACCAAAGCAAGGTTTACGACCGCATGGGCATGGATAATGAGTATACGGAAATTTTGGGGCTGCAGGTGCCGTCGCTGACCATCCCTGTCAAGCCCGGGCGCAATCTTGCCATTATCATTGAGGTTGCGGCTATGACCAACCGTCAAAAGAAATTTGGCTACAACGCCGCCCATGAGCTTATGGAACGTCTGGGCATGGCCGACGATATTCCCAAAGACGTTCAGTTATAATTTTTAACGGCTATGCTGCATTGGAAGCAACCCTTAAATTTTAATGCGGCTTTAAAATACAAATGTACAATTATTTTTTAAATTGTTTCAGACGATTTTCATCAAATAAACTATCACCTCCCCTTGGCACTGCCTGCAAGGCAGCTTGCGGGCAAGTGGTCTTTCAGTAGGAGCAATAAGCATATGATACAAATTGTAGGAGATACCCATACGCATACCATAGCCAGCGACCATGCATACAGTACATTGCTGGAAAATATAAATTGGGCCAAACAACTGGGCCATCGCTTTATAGCGGTAACAGACCATACCGGCGGTATGCCCGGCGCACCGTATAAGTGGCATTTTGAAACCATGCGAGGATCTATCCCCCGCGAAGTAAACGGCCTTGTGGTGCTGCGCGGCTGTGAAACCAATATATTGCCGGATGGCACCGTCGACCTGCCGGAGAATATACTGGCAGACCTTGATTGGGTCATTGCATCCATGCACCGTTTTCTTTGTCCTGATGGGCTGGGAGAAGACGCCTATACCCAAATGTGGCTGAAGGTGGCAGAAAACCCTTTGATAGACGTAATTGGCCATATGGGTCAACCCTGCTACCCCTGCGATTACGACAGAGTTGTTAAGGCGTTTGCGCAGCACAATAAAATTGTAGAAATTAATGCAGGGTCGTTCCGCGTACGCAAGGGGTCGGAAACAAACTGCCTGAACATTGCCCGCTTATGCAAAGAATACGGCGTAGATGTGGTGGTTTCTACCGATGCCCATTTCTGTACCACCATAGGCGAGATAGAGGATGCCGTCCGCTTGCTGGAAGAAGCAGAGTTCCCGGAAGAACGAATCCTAAATGCAGATTATGAGCGCTTTTGTAAGGCACTGGAGCAGCGCAAAGGGATTATTCTGCCTAGGTGATAAAGTGCCAGCTAAAAATTACAAAACAGACATAACATTTCTATTTGCCAAGAAAGGGTGCACACAGTTTGGAGAATCTTGAACAACTAAAGGAAGAACTGGGACGTGAAAAGGTCGCCTATGTATGTAACGAGCCAATGAGCTTGCATACTACATTTAAGGTGGGTGGCAAGGTAACGCTGATGATTCGTCCGGATAGTGAATATGGCCTGGCAGCTGCTCTGGCTGCATGCCGCCAAACCGCTACACCCTATTTTATACTGGGAAGAGGTTCAAACCTCCTTGTAAGTGATGAGGGGGCAGACCTTGCCGTAGTACATTTGGGTGATACTTACAGCACCATGCGCATGGCTGATACTGTTACCATAGACGCGCAAAGCGGTGTTTCTTTGAACAAGCTGTGCCGCTATGCATTGGACCATAGCCTTACCGGTCTTGAGTTTGCCTTTGGCATACCGGGAAGCTTGGGCGGTGCCGTATATATGAACGCCGGGGCATACGGCGGCGAGATGAAGAATGTTGTAAAATCGGTGCGTTATATTGATGAAAAAGGCGAGCTGCGCACAGCCTTACAAGATGAGTTGGACTTCCGGTACCGTCACAGCATGTTTTCCGGACGCAGCTGCTGTATTGTAGCTGTACAGCTTGAGCTGGCAAAGGGAGACCCCACTGCTATCCGAAGCAGGATGGATGAACTCATGGAAGCCAGAATAGAAAAACAACCATTGGAGTTTGGCAGTGCAGGAAGCACCTTTAAGCGTCCTGAGGGTGCCTACGCCGCCCAGTTGATAGACTGCTGCGGATTGAAAGGCTTCAGCATAGGAGATGCACAGGTAAGCGAGAAGCACGCCGGCTTTATTATTAACCGAGGACACGCCACCTGCGCCGAAATCAAAGAGTTAATTGACCGGGTGCGTGAGGTTGTGCTGCAAAAAACAGGCTACAAGCTGGAGTGCGAAGTCTTGCAGCTGGGCTGATAAGGCGGGGTGCAAAAAACACCACGCAGTGTACGGCTTAATAAGAATATGATGTCTCAATGAAAGCGGAATGGAGTATCTGCATGAATACAACAAACGCTATGGAAATTATAATTGTAACTGGAAAATCCGGGGCGGGGAAATCGGTGACAGTGCATACCCTAGAGGACATGGGTTATTACTGCATTGATAACCTGCCCCTTGGGCTAATACCGCAAACAATTGAGCAGACCATGCTGGAAAGCAGTAATATTGGGCGGATGGCTGTGGTGGCTGATTGCCGCAGCAAAAGTTTTGGCGGTAGCTTTATACAAATGGGCAATGCTTTAAAAAAGCAAAATATAAGATTTAGGCTGTTGTTTTTGGATTGTGCCGCGGACAAGCTGCTAAACCGCTATAAGGAAACCCGCCGTCGCCATCCTTTGCAGGATGAAATAACCGGCCTTGCTGCTGCCATTGCCTTGGAGGAGAGCACCCTAAGCGAAGCCCGGTCTATGGCTGACTACTACATAGACACCACAGATTTAAACAGAGCGGCGCTGCAAGGGCGAATTACCGATATGTTCTTGCCACAGGATACTGCCAAGCTGATGATTACCTGCATGTCTTTTGGGTTTAAAAACGGTTTGCCTCCTGAGGCTGACTTTGTACTGGATGTTCGCTGTCTGCCCAATCCCTTTTATATTGAAGAGCTGCGCCCTTTAACCGGACTAAACAAGCCTGTTTATGATTATGTGTTTGGCAATGCTCAGGCAGTGGAGCTTCGCGCCAAGCTGTTTGATATGCTAGACTTTTTAATACCCCTGTATATAGCTGAGGGGAAGGTACAGTTGACCATTGCCATTGGCTGTACCGGGGGACACCATCGTTCGGTGGCTTTTGCGGCAGATGTCAGCGCCCATCTATCGGCACAGGGCTATTCAAACACGGTACTGCACCGTGACAAGGATAAGTAAGCTATCCCACATAAAGTATCGACCATTTCAGCAAGAAAGGCGGCAAAGACCGTGTCGTTTACCAGTGAAGTAAAGCGGGAAATCACTGCCAACAAGCAGTTGTTCAGCCGCTATAAAAATCAGCAGTCCTTTGGACTTTTGTATTTTGCCAGGCGGTTTTCGGCTGATGCGGTGGAGATTGCCACCCAAGAAAAAGCCACCGCAGACCATTACCAAATGGCTATTCGTCGTGCTATTCAGTTACGGGGTGATCTGATTACCCGTGAGGAGCAGGCGCCGGATGGAGGAGTGGTCTATCACGTACAGCTGACGGCGGTAGAAGACCGACGGGAGCTGTACAACCATTTTGCCATGCTTTACCCGGAGGGTGTGACCTTTGACCTGCTGGGAGGAGAAGAAGGAACCGCAGCTTTTATTGGGGGAGTGCTGCTGGCCTGTGGCAATTTGTCGGACCCCAACAAGACCTATCATCTTGAATTTGCCCTGCCTCGTGAGGAGCTTTGCCCGGTATTGACCGATATTCTTACCGAGGTTGGATTTTTCCCCAAACTGACCACCCGCCGAGGCCTGCCGCTGGTTTACTTTAAGGACAGCGAACAGCTGGAGGATTTGTTGACCTTTTTAAGCTGCCCCAAAATGTCTATGGAGATTATGGGGATTAAAATTATAAAAGAGCGCCGCAATGCTGCCAATCGTGCCTATAACTGCGACAATGCAAACATTGATAAGGTGGTGGGGGCTGCAAGAACCCAAATTGACGATATGCAGCTGGTGCTGTCACAAATGGGGGAAGAATCGCTGCCGGACGAGCTGAAAGCCATGATTCGTCTGCGGCTGCAAAATCCCGAATACTCCTTGCGGGAGCTGTCGGAGGAATTGGGTCTTTCCCGCTCCGGAGCAAATCACAGGCTGAAAAAAATCAGCCAGCTTGCCGCCCAGCTGCGTGGAGAGGATTAGGTGACTTATGAATTGCTTTAAAAAACTTCAGCCGGTGCTTGTAGTTATTATACTGATACTGCTGCTACCCGCCTGTGCACCACCCTCTGTATCCGGTGCTCTGAACAGTGAAGTGTCTTCAAGCAAAGCTTCCAATCCGGAAAGCCACTCTGAATCATTGCTGCAAATTGAAGAATCTTCTTCTGAAACATCCATCAGCATGGCCGACCCTGTCATCAGTTCTTCTCAGTCTGAAGCTGCGGCTGTTCCAGATAACTCATCTGTTTCAGCACAAGCATCTGCGCCGGTGATAGACCCAAGTATCGATGAGGAACGGGACAGACTACGTAGTTTTTTGCAGGAAACACTTTGGGATGGACAGTACACAAGCTTTTATTTTACCGATGACCAGTTGGGCCTGGGTATTGCAGCACCCGACCTGGATGTGGTAAAAGCAGCAGTGGAGGCCTTTGGTGAGCGAAAGATTAAGGTTGAATACCGTCAGACGGTTTATTCCAAGGCTGTATTGGAC
>JAEYXR010000092.1 GCA_023431215.1 Bacillota bacterium | reverse complement strand
CCTTTGGCATGATTGGTACCGTCATTGGCCTTATCAATATGCTCAACGACATGAATGTTTCCGGGGGGCCGGATTCTCTGGCTTCCGGTATGGCACTGGCACTCATCACCACCTTTTATGGTACGGTGCTGTCCAACCTTGTATTTTTGCCATTTGCATCCCGCCTGCAGGCGCTACACAATGAAGAAATGTTTTGCAAAGAGCTGATTGTAGAAGGTGTTTTGGCCATTCAGGATGGCTCTAACCCAAAGTTTATAGAGGATTATCTGCAGTCCTTTGTATCGGCAAAATCAAAAAAGCAAAAACCGGCCAAAAAAGAAAGGCAGGAGTAATCCTTCCCCGGAAAGGAATGCGCAACTATGAAACGTAGACCCAACTCCAGAATGGGCGAAGACAACTGGCTGAATACCTATGCCGATATGATAACCCTTTTGCTTACGTTCTTTATTCTTCTTTATTCTTCTTCTACCATGGATGCTGCCAAATGGCAGCAAATTGTCAGTGCTTTTAATAAAAATTATGATATCAGTGAAATGACGGAAGATGAACTTGCAATGGGGATGGATAAATTTATAGAGGGTGACAGCGATTTTGACAGTTTGTATTATAAATTAAAAAAATACATAGAGGAAAATGAGCTTACGAACTCAATTGAAATTTACAAGGGCGACGACTACAACTTTATTGTTTTTAAAAATCATGTTTTTTTTGATGGGGACAGCTCTGTACTCCGGGAAGAAGGCAAGCATGTTTTAGAATTTTTATGTGAAGGTATTGAGGAAGTAGCCCAAAGCATTGGTGAGATTCGTATTCTGGGACATACGGCACAAGCAACGTATGGCATAAAAAATAATCCGGTTGCTGACAGAACCTTATCTACCGAGCGTGCAAACTCAGTACTTTTGTATGTGCAGAGCAAAAATATTTTAGACCCCGGTAAAATTGTTTCTATGGGTTATGGCCAGCACCGTCCCTTAAACGACAACAGTACCGAGGCGTTAAGAAAAGAAAACCGCCGGGTAGAAATTCTGATTACAAAATCCTCTGAATCAGACCAGCTGTTAAACCAAATTTACGATAAGCTGCAGCAGGAGAAGTTTTAGGCCCACACAAAGCCCCCTTTACTTCCAAGAAAGGAATGGTACTGCGCATTACTGCGTTGGATGTAGCATGAAAGAAAAACTGACACAAGAAAATGTGCTTAAGCTGCTAAAAAGCTATAAGCTTGCAACTTTTGCCTCATTGGGCAGCCAACCTGCCAATTCAGACTCTGATGAAGTGGTAGAAAACTACGATTTTAAAAAGCCTAAAAAGTTTACCAAGGACCAGTTTAACAGCCTGCAAAGCATTTATGAAAACTACTCAAGAATCTTAGGCTCTTATATCTCGGGTGCTTTACGGTCAATTTGTACCGTTTCGCTTACCAGTGTGCACGAAAAAAACTACAGCATCAATTTTGTGCAAAATCCAAGATTTTTGGCCTCAGCCAATCTGGATTTTCCCAATGAGGATTTGATGCCTTCCCAGATGTATGTAGAAATGAGCCGGGAGCTTTCCTTTAGTATTCTGGATAAAATGCTGGGCGGCACAGGAGATTTTTTCGATATCAAGCGGGACTATACCAGCTTTGAGCTAGGAATTTTAGATAACTTTGTAGGCAACATACTTAATTTGATGAAAGACCCCTGGTCCAATTACATCAATATTGAGCCAAACTACCTGCGTAGTGAAACAAATTTTCACCTTATTAAGGGTCTTGTAGCAACGGATAATACCTTTGTAGAAATCAGCATGGAAATTATCTTTAAAAGCGTCAGTGGTGTTATGAAGCTGCTGATACCTTCTGTAACGTTGGAGGGAATTTTTAAATGCATCTACCAAAAAAATGCCAAAGAAATTAAGGAAAAAAATATTTCCAAAATTGAAAATTATGAAGGACTCATGGATGTTATTCGGGATACCGAACTGACCGTTACCGCTGTGCTGGGCGAAACCTTTATCTCGGTCAATGATTTGGTCTCGCTCACCCCGGGAGATTTGATACAGCTAGACAAGGACAATTTGGAGGTTACCCTGTGTGTGGATGAGCTGCCACGTTTTAAAGGCAAATATTTAACCAAAACCAAGAAAAAGTCTGTGGAGATATTAAGAATTGTCCCCTAACATCAGTTTTAAGGAGCAGATGGAATATGTCTGATGAAATTTTAAACGAAACCTTGCTAAATGAATTTGAAAATGTGGATGAAAACAACGCTGACTCTAAAGAAGCCGCCGTCAGAACCATTGATTATAGCGCTGAAGACATTTTTACCCACAATCTGGATCTCATTTTAAATGTACCACTGCAGGTCTCGGTGCAGATTGGCAAAACCAAAAAGCCCATTAAAGAGATTATAGAATTTACCAAGGGCACCATTGTAGAGCTGAACAAGCTGGCAGGTGAGCAGGCGGACGTGCTGGTAAACGGTAAATGCTTTGCAAAAGGTGATGTTGTCATTATTGACGAAACCTTCTGTGTGCGCATTACCGAAATTGTAGACAGCAAGGACGTAGATTCTATCAGGTACTGATGATGTGGGAGTATATTGTTAAAGCTGTATTTGCCCTGATTGTTATAGGTTTTTTAATTTATGCCACCTATCTAATGGCAGAGCGACTGAAGAAAAACACAGGTTTTGCAAAGGGCAGATACATAAAGGTTATCGAGCGTGTGCCCCTGGGGCAGGATAAGGCTTTGGCCGTTGCAAAAATTGGCGACAAAAGCTATGTACTGGGAATCTGCCAAAGCTCTATTACCCTGCTCACAGAGGTAGAGACGCTGCAGGAGCCTCAGCTTGAGGCAAATTCCCCGCAAAAAAGCTTTGCAGACTGTCTGAAAATGCAGTTGCAAGGATTGACACAAAAACATATGGCGGGGGGCGCTTCCGGCCATGAATAACGCCAAGATACGCAAGGGATGGTTTTTGGCCGCGGTAATTCCTGTGCTGTTGCTTTTACTGGCGGTGCCGGCATTTGCCGTTGAAGACGGCGCAGTGCTGGACACCTCTCAATATTCCAATTTGGATGTGTTGTTTTTTCTCACTCTTTTAAGCCTGCTGCCATCAATTTTGATGATGATGACCTGTTTTACACGCATTATCATCGTGCTTTCTTTTTTGCGCAATGCTCTTGGCCTGCAGCAGACACCCCCCAACATGATACTCATCGGCATTGCCATCTTTTTATCGCTGTTTATCATGAATCCTGTGGTGCAGGATATTAAAGCTAATGCGTACGACCCTTATGTCCGGCAGGAAATTACCCAGCAGCAGGCTCTGAAAGAGGCGGAAAGGCCAATGAAGGAGTTTATGCTCAAGCAGACGCAAAATGATGACCTGAAGCTGTTTCTTGGCATTGCCAAGCTGGACAGCACCCAAAACCTTGAGGATGTACCCATGCATGTGGTAATTCCTGCTTTTATTACCAGTGAACTGAAACGCGCCTTTACCATTGGATTTTTGCTGTTTATTCCATTTATTATTATCGATTTGCTGGTAGCCAGTATTTTAATGTCCATGGGTATGGTAATGCTGCCCCCGGCAATGATTTCTCTTCCCTTTAAAATATTGTTGTTTATTATGGTAGACGGGTGGGGCTTTTTATTTAAAAGCCTGGTCACCAGCTTTCATCTATAAGTAATGACCGCTTAAGGCAGATACCACAGAAAGGAGCGTCTTATGGAACTTGCGGCAGTAACAGAAATATTACGCTCCGGCATTTTGGTGGCGCTTAAAATAACCGCACCGGTTCTGATTATCAGTATGCTGGTGGGTGTCATTATCTCAATTTTTCAGGCTGCGACACAAATTAATGAGCAGACGCTTTCCTTTGTTCCAAAGCTGATTGTCATTATTGTGGTACTTATCATTTTGGGGCCCTGGATGGGCTCGGTGATTATGGACTACTTTGGCCAGATACTTACACTCATTGGTGCTTAGCATGGTAATTGAACTGGATGCAGCACTGCTTGTCTTAATGAGGGTAACCGGGTTTGTATTTTTAAATGATATTACAGGGCGAAAATCTATTCCGTCAATTGTTAGGTTTGGCATTGCACTGGCAATATCAGCCTGCTTTTGCAGTGTTTATTCCGGCAGCTTGCCGCAAATTACCGGTATGATGCAGTTTTGTGTGTTGGCAGTAAAAGAAGTGCTGGTTGGATTTGTTCTTGGCTTTATCATCAATTTATTTCTTTCTGCCATTATCTTCGGAGGAGAATTTATCGATTTTGAAATAGGGCTTTCTATTGCCAAAATATACGATACTCAGACAAATGTTTCTATGGCAATCAGTGCAAGCCTTATCAATGTATTGTTTTTTCTTGTATTTTTTGGCATGAATGGCCATCTTACTCTCATAGCACTGCTGGATGCCTCGTTTGATGTAATCGGCATAGGCAGCATTACGCTAGAGTCGCAGGTTTGCTATAACCTTTGCCAGATGTTTTCTCAAATGCTGTTGCTGGGGCTAAAAATTGCCCAGCCAATACTTGCGGTGATGTTTATTGTGGAAATTGGTATTGCGGTTATTATGCGCACCATTCCTCAAATCAACATCTTTACCATCAACATACAGTTAAAAATACTTTTGGGAATATTCCTTTTTCTGCTGATGATACCCTCTTTGGGGAGTCTGATGGAACACATGATTCACATGCTGTTTGACAACCTTTATCTTGCTATTTCCGCACTTGCTACAAGCTAACCAAGATTGAGCCACATGCTGCACTTAGGCAACACCGCACAATTCACCGCTAACGCCTTAAGCGTCGTTTTACTTGAAAATTTTCTGACGCAATACAACACTTAGAATAATGCGGTATTGCCTAAAAATGCCCGTCCCTTGTGCAGCATGTGTGCCCAATCGTTTAAAATAGCAGCTGTTATGCTGCAAAATGGAGCACCCAATGGAGAATAAAACCGAAAAAGCGACGCCTAAAAAGCGAAGTGATGAACGTAAAAAGGGCAATGTATTTCAAAGCAAGGAGCTTCTGACAGTGGGGGTGCTGCTGATAGCGGTACTGATGCTTTCGTCTATGCTTTCCACCATGGGAAGAACCCTGACCCTATTTTCCATCAAATATTTCTCCTCTGCCAGCGCCATACCGGTGCTGGGTCCGGAGCAGGTCAAAACCGTCTTTTTAGATATGCTGGAGGTGGGTATAGAGCTGGTGCTGCCCATCGTACTGGTTATTATGGCTTCTATTGTTCTAATTACCTTTGCACAAACCAGATTTTTGTTTTCTACCGAAAACTTAAAAATGAAGTTTTCCAGGCTGAACCCCTTAAATGGCATCAAGCGGCTGTTTTCCTTACGAAGTGTCATGGAAGTAATAAAAGCTGTCTTTAAAATCCTTTTGTTTTTAGCCTGCTTCTACTTCTTTATTTCTTCTCAAATTACCATGCTTGCCAAAATACAAAGCTTTTCTGTGGCTGCGCTTATTTCTTACATTGTTTCTTCTTCAAAAAGTCTTATTTGGATGCTCCTTGGTGTATACGGTGCAATTTGTGTTTTTGACTACGCCTACCAATGGTGGGAGTACGAAAAAAACATCCGCATGAGCAAGCAGGAAATTAAGCAGGAATTTAAAGAACAGGAGGGCGACCCTCAGGTAAAGGGCCGCATCAAAGAAATTCAGCGCAGCATGGCCACCGGACGCATGATGCAAAAAGTGCCGGAAGCAGATGTCATTATTCGAAACCCCACTCACTACGCTGTTGCACTTAAATTTGACGTGGAAAGAAAAATTGCCCCTGTGGTGGTGGCAAAGGGTGTAGATGAGATTGCATATAAAATTATTGAGATTGCACTGGAACACGAGATTCCCATGACGGAAAACGTAGAGCTGGCAAGAGCCTTATACCGTGACGTGGAAGTAGACAGTGTAATTCCCAGAGAATACTATGATGCCGTGGCCAAGGTGCTGGCGTGGGTGTACAACATTAAGAAAAAGGGTTAGGGCGTTTTTGTAAAGTAAAAGCTGACAATTATTTGGACAAACCCAAAGCAAAGAGTACTTTACAAAATACCCATGGGAGAGTCAATGAGGATACTAAAAAATTCAATTGCCATCTTTGTCATACTAATTATAGTACTGATCATTGTACCGCTGCCGCCTTTTTGGCTGGATGTGATGTTTATTATCAACATCACCATTTCTCTCATCATTCTGCTTACTACCATGTACATCAATGAAGCACTGGAGTTTTCTATTTTTCCCTCCATGCTGCTTATTACCACGTTATTTCGTCTGGCGCTCAACATTTCTTCTACCCGTCTTATTCTTGGTGAAGAGGGACAAGCCGGGCAAATTATCAAAACCTTTGGCGAATTTGTGATTCAGGGCAACCCCGTCATCGGCTGTATCATCTTTTTAATCATTATCGTGGTTCAGTTTGTTGTTATAACCAAAGGCTCCGAGCGTGTGGCAGAAGTGGGGGCAAGGTTTACTCTGGACGCCATGCCCGGAAAACAGATGGCTATTGATGCGGATTTGAACGCCGGGCTCATCAACCAGGAGGAAGCCAAGCGCAGGCGCACCAAAATTCAGCGGGAAGCCGATTTTTACGGTGCCATGGACGGTTCAACAAAGTTTGTTAAGGGCGACGCCATTGTATCCATCATCATCACCATTATCAACTTCTTTGGCGGCATGATTATCGGTATGATGTCCGGTCAGTCCTTTGGTCAGGTGGTCAGCGTATATTCCATTGCCACCATCGGCGACGGTCTGGTTTCCCAGATCCCCGCACTGTTGATATCGGCAGCCACAGGCATGATTATTACCCGCTCTTCCTCTGAAAGCAATCTTAATGAGGATGTAGGCAAGCAGTTTATGTCTCAGTCCACAGTGCTGACTCTGGCGGGACTGATTATGCTTTCCATTTGTTTCATACCCGGCTCCCCAAAGTTTCAGCTGATTTTGATTGCATCAGTACTGATATTTCTGGGGTACAAAATTAAAAACGGCAAAGCAGCGGCTCCACCGGTTATCCAAAATATTATGGAGGAAACAAAGCAAAGCATAGAAGAGGAAGAGGACTTTTATAAAAGCATTGATAACATATATTCCCTGATACAAACAGAACTGATTGAAGTGGAATTTGGTTATAACTTAATTCCTTTGGTAGATGAGTCCTTGGGGGGCTCTTTTATAGATAAAATTGTTATGTTTCGCAAGCAGTTTGCGTCCGAAATGGGGATGGTGGTGCCGCCGGTAAAGCTGAAAGACAACGGCCTGCTGGTGCCTAATGCCTATACCATCAAAATCAAAGGGGAGGAGGTAGACAGCGGCGAAGTGTTGGTAGATTATCTGTTGGCCTTGGACACAGGGGATATCCGGGCGGAGATTGACGGCATTGACGCCATTGAGCCCACCTACAAAATACCCAGCCGCTGGATTACCCCGGACCAAAAGGATCTTGCCATACTGTATGGCTATACGGTAATTGAGCCCATTAGTGTCATTGTCAATCACCTGTCCAGCAACATTCGCCGCCATACCGATGAGCTGCTCACCCGTTCTCAGGTCATTTCCTTGGTGAACAACGTAAAACCTGTGTCCGAGCAGTTGGTTAACGAAGTAGTACCCAACCTCATCTCTTATGCGTTGCTGCAGAAAATATTAAAAAACCTGTTGCGAGAAGGTATTCCCATTAAAAATATGGAGTCTATTTTAGAAATTATCAGCGACATAGGCGGCAATGTAAAGGACCCCGATATCATCACCGAAAAGATTCGGCAGTCCTTTAAGCGAACCATTTCCAAAATGTATGCGGATAACAAACAAATGCGGGTGCTGACGCTGGACGCAGTGGTGGAAAACAGCATTGTCAGCAATGTAAAACGTACCGAGGGTGAGACCTATGTGGTTTTGCCGCCGGAAATGCTCAATGGTATCATCACCCGTATAGCGGCACTGCTGGATAAAAATCAAAAGGTAATGGAGGTCCCGGTCATCCTTACCTCGCCCATTGTGCGCATCTATTTTGCACGCATTATCCACCAGTTTTTCCCTGATGTGGTGGTATTGTCTTTTCAGGAGATCGATCAGGATATCCAGATTCAGGCTCTGGGCAACATAGAAGTAACCGGATGAAAGGATTGAGAGAATGAACCAGACAAAACAGGTTGTTCAACTGGAAAACTACATAGCCGAATATCAGCTGACGGGAAACCAGCAAATCCGCAACCTGATTGTGGAGCAAAGCCTCAACCTTGTTAAGATTATTTCTGCCAAAACCATGCAGGGATACCACGCTACATACGACAAGGACGACATAATAAACGAAGGAATCATTGGCCTAATGGATGCCATTGAACGATTTGATTCCGCCGCCGGTGTAAAATTTGAAACCTACGCCTCTATTCGGGTCAGGGGTGCCATCATCGACTTTTTACGCAGGCAGGATGATGTTCCCCGCAGGCTGGTAAAGCTGAATAAGGATATTGACCATGCAAAAAGCGAGCTGTATACAAAACTAAACCGTCCTTGTGATAAGCAGGAACTGATGGAGCACCTTCAAATTTCAGACAAGGAATATGATGACGCCAAAAGAAGCGCCGCAAAAATGAACTCGGTATCGTTGGAGTCGCTGCTTTGGGACGACGGAATACAATTTGAACTGGATTCCGGACAGGGCAACCAAAACGAGGAGAGACTGGAAGACAAGGAACTGCTGGCAAAGCTTGTGACAGACATCAAGCTGCTCAGTGAAAGAGAACAGCTGATTTTATCTCTCTATTATGTGGACCAGATAAAATTTAAGGACATTGGAGAGCTGCTGGGCATTTCTCAGTCACGGGTGTGGCAGATTCATGCCGAGTCACTTAAGAAGCTGAAGCTGCGGTTAACCGGTTATGTCTAAAACTAAAATTTCTATTTTTATGTATAGTAAAGACTAGTCATCCGGAAAGGAAGTGCCAGCGCAATGATAAGAGGAATTTATACACTCACCTCCAGCGTACTTACCCGTAACAAGGAGCTGGGGGTAATCTCAAACAATATGGCCAACATCAACACCCAGGGGTTTAAAGCAGATAAGCTAGTGACCACCTCAGAATTTGCTGCCCGGCTGAATATTGCAGAAAACGGAACCGAAAATGCCATGGGCAACATTGCACTGTTGGTAAGCACAGAAGATACCAAGGTAAACTTTGAACAGGGCAGCCTAAAAGCAACGGGTAGAGAGCTGGATTTTGCCCTTGCCGACGCAGGATTTTTTGAAATAGACAGCCCCGACGGCACTGTGTATACCCGAAACGGCTCCTTTGTCATTGATGAGGACGGATACCTTACGCTGCCGGGAGTAGGCAGGGTGCAGGGCAGCCGGGGTGACATTAGAATAAACACCAATCACTTTACCGTAGATGCCACAGGCTCGCTACAGGTAAACGGTGATACGGTGGATCGCCTTTCTGTCATGGATTTTGAAGACTATTCTCAGGTAATTAAGCGGGAGGATGGTATGTTTGTACCCCGTGACGGTGCAAATGCACGTACCGTTGATGGCAATATTGTGGCATGGAAGCATCTGGAGGGCAGCAATGTCAACATGGTTGACCAAATGACAGCCATGATGACCAGCCAAAGAGGAATTCAGTCCTGTTCCCAATTCATCAAAATTTCCGACCAGTTGCTGGGGCGGGTCATCAGTGATGTAGGCGGTGTATAACCCAAACCGCAACAATACGTTGATACGGGGGCATTGACTCAAAAGCGGAGGAGATGCCTGTCGGGCAGGATGCATAAAACCATCTTATCATTTTTAAGCGGCCCATGATAAGAGCTTTGTTTATTCTTACTATTTGCCGTTGGGTCTCGGCGGAATGGATGCTTACTATGATACATTCGTTTTACAATTCTGCGGTAGGAGTAAAAACCAGTCAGAATTATCTGGATATTGTGGCAAACAACATTGCCAACGTTTCTACAGATGGATACAAACAGCAAACCGCCAGCTTTTACGATCTTATCTATACCAATATGGAGAAGGCACAGCGGGAAGATACAAATATCATCAAGGGCAGCGGCTCCAAGGTGGAGCATACCGGTGTCAACTGGGATTGCGGCGTACTAATCGAAACCGGCTCCCCCCTGCACTATGCTATTAACGGCAGTGGCTTTTTTATGGTCCGTGATCCTGCCACAGACGAAGAAACCCTGACAAGAGACGGAAATTTCATGCTGTCGCGGCAAGGAAACGGCACCATGTATCTGTGCACCCAAAGCGGTGACCAAGTGCTGGATAGTAGCAAAAGACCCATTGTGGTAGAGGAAGAGGGTGCTGTTTTGCCGGTGGGTGTGTTTCATGTAGACAATACCGGGGGCCTTGAGCTTTGCGGTGGGAATAGTTACCGTACAACCGACCGCAGCGGGGACCCAGTCAGCATTGACAGCAATGCGGTGGTGCAGGGATATATTGAAGGCAGCAATGTGCAGCTTTCCAGCGAAATGGTATCCATGATTGAAAGTCAGCGGGCATACCAGCTTAATCTGCGCATGGTACAAACCTCGGACGAGATTATTCAGACCATCAACAACTTGAGATGATAAAGGATGCACAATGGAGAATCAGGTAAGAGCAGGCTATTCCGTTTCTAATTTGCCTCCCATTGGTACCGGGAAGCTATCAG
Source organism: Bacillota bacterium (assembly GCA_023431215.1). Taxonomy (GTDB): domain Bacteria; phylum Bacillota; class Clostridia; order Oscillospirales; family Ruminococcaceae; genus Angelakisella. The sequence goes on along the minus strand of JAEYXR010000092.1, from coordinate 20,225 downwards.
CCGGCGAGGTTGCCGCAGCCATCAAAACGCCCAAGGCCCCCCCTCAAGCACAGGGCAATCAGATTGTGGGCACCCATGGGCTTTCGGCACTGCACATTTACTATAGTGTGTTGAAAAATACCCCTTGCTATAGCCAGACCATGAAGCAGCTGCTAAACTGGTTGGAAAGCGAGGAGGACAGTGAGACACTGCACGCTTTGCTAAAGCAGGCTGAAAAATCCTTTGGCGGAAGCAAGGAAGAGCTTGCCCGGGGAATACAAAGCAGCTTTGCCCATGCCAGCAAGTTTGAATCGAGTGTTTTTGCTTCTATTAAAAAGTATTATGCCGGCTTGGTTTCTCCAAGAGATAAAAAGATTGTATTGGAGTTTGCCAAGGCCTACGATGGCTTTTTGTCGCTGATAAGCGCCAACCATGCGGTCAGCATACGCCTTAATGTCATTTGCTCACTGATGCCCCAGCCTTCCCAAGGTGAATTTTCGGAGCTGATAGGGGGGTATTATCAAGGAGAAGACTATAAAAAGATACTTTCAAATCTGCAGCTGTTAAAAAAACAAATCTTTCCCTTTTTAAACCGCTATGTACTGTATCATCACGACTTTGGGCGCATTCGCCGAGAAATATCCATTTTAATGCATCATGTGATAAGGCTGGAAACTGGTACCTATGAAAATTTAAAAAAAGCCGCAAAACGATTGTTTACCTTACAGGGGTTTCGTCACTCTACAGGCATTGGTTCCGACAAGCAGCTGCTGACCCGGGTGGTTGGGCAGCTTAAAGAGGAACAAAGCCTTCCTCAGCAGCAAACCCTGCGTGCTTTGCTGGGTGCAGGGTTAAAAGAAGAAAGCAGCACAGCACTGAAAGAATTGACAAACGATGCCTTAAAGGCCATACTACTGTCACAAAGCTGCTATATGCCAATAGCCAATGTATTTATGCTGTTTACCAAAAATGGAATAACAGGCAGCTTTCAGGCTTATTATCAGCAGGAGCAGGAAAATGAAAAAAAGTTTATTTTCCTTGCAACAATCCAAAAGCTTGGTGAGGTGGAGTGTGTTCTTCGCATCAAGCAAGATTATATGAGCGTAGAGCTGTATGGCCCCATGGCTTTGGTCAACCGGTCAAAAGAGGTAACCCAAAAGGTGGAAGCAATTATAAAAGCCGTCGGATTTAAAAAACAGAATATTTATATAGGACTGTTTCATAAAGAAGCCACTATTGCTACGGTGTTCAGCAGTATGGATAGCAGAAGGAAGGGCATACATGGAGAGATTTGACAGCGACCAGATTAATTACATCACCGCTGCCGGTTTGCCGGATTATTTGGATACACTGGCATCGGAGTGTAGCCTCAATGTTTTTACAGATCTTTCTTATCATAATTTGGATCTGCAGCTGGGAAAAAGCTTTGATGTTCCCCCGGAAATATGTGGCATAGCTGCCGAGCTTTTACATATGCTGGTGGATATGGCTAATGAACTATAAAGTTTAATTTTGGCTGTTATAATAAAAATAAAATGAATGGTATAAAGTGGGTATCTCATTGTAAACTATTGACAGTTCAGTAGATAAAATGATAAGATATTTATGGACAAAAAATGTCCCCACGATAAAGGCAAACTGCCCGAAAGGGTAGGGCGCAAAGCTAAAGGGCCTAAGGACGAGAGTCTATGGTAGCCAGTTGCCGACAATTTACATATCGACATTCCGGCTCTTGGGCTGGGGGTCTTTTTGTGCAAAAAATTAGTCAGCAACTGTGCTAATGCCGGTTGCTATTTTTTATGTACATTAGGCCCGCACCGTAATAGTAAGGAGAGTTTGTAAATGTCGATGAAGAAAGTGCTTTCAGTAGTTCTTAGCCTGGTTCTCGTTTTTTCTATGTCCGTAACTGCCTTTGCCGCTGAAGATAGCAGCTATTGCTTGGATGATCTTAAAAAGCCTTCCATTTCTGCCGGCCTCAATGTTGCCATAGTAGAAATGATGGTAGAGGTAACCAACATTAAAATTGACAATGCGGTAGCTCACGCCATCAGAACTCCCTACGATGATGTAGATTGGCTGCTGTCTTATGTTGACAGGGTTGCACAGGACACCATGAGCAAGGCTCAAAAGCTTGGTGTTACCGTTGTATGCGAGTATGTGGAGTATTATATTGACGGCCGCTATGTGCTGATTGATCCGCTGAAAGTAGTAAACTGACTGGATTTGTTTTATGGTAAAAAACCCGTACAATAATTCTGCAACATCCAATGGGTTTTACCTGCCACAACCAGTTAACTTATTTGCTTAAGCTGGGCGGACAGAGTGATGATGTTAAATACTGATTCTATGGGGCGTAGTATCCCAATGAGTAATGAACCTAAAATCGGTTTTGATTTGCCGGAATGTTTACCAAAGCATGTGCGCAATATTTTAATCGATATTATCGGTGAGATAAAAATTCTTACTTGGGTGGATAAAATCATCCTTTATGGTTCTTACGCCAAGGGCTGCTATGACCGGCACAGCGACCTGGATCTTGCTGTGTTTGTAAAAAAGGGACATCCCTGCCATATCAATGAATACCGGCAGCTGGCAAAAATTTGCCGTACACCTGAAATTGATATTCAAGTACAGGCTTTTTGTGTAACAGAGCTGGATGACCCCAATGGAATTGTGGATGAAATTGTAGAATTTGGGATAGATATTACTTGGCTTTAATTGAATTTCCGATGGGAGTATTGCAGTGGAAGGTGTATACATTAACAGCTACAACAATTCGAGTGTTAATATGGGCAGCCAAAACGCCTACCTTGAGTTGCTTGCCAAGCGCAGCGATATAGAGGTTATGGTGCAGACTCTGCTTGCCAATGCCACTGTATGGATAACCCCTGCAGACGACCGCGAAACACTGGAATTTTTCTATGTGCTTTCGGGCAGCATTACCCTTTGTTTAAAGGAAGGAGAGGTCTTTTTAAAAACAGGCGGATGCTTTTATGTAGAAGACCTCTCCGGAGAGCTGCACATTGAAACAGCAGAGACCACAAAGCTTTTGTATGTTACCAATCGACCCATGTTTGATTTTGTATTTGGATACCAGGGCGATTTAAACAGCTTGATGAAGCAGCTGGACGAAAAAGACAATTACACCTATCGTCACTCCCGAAATGTAATGGAATATTCTGTTTTGTTGATGCGACGGTTGGAGCAGGCGGAAAATTCTATTGATGATATTGTAACTGCTGCGCTGTTTCATGATGTTGGTAAGTGCTTTGTGCCTGACGATATTTTAAAAAAACCGGGTAAGCTGACGCATGGTGAGTTTTTGCGTATTATGAAGCACCCGCTGGACAGCGCAAGACTTTTGGAACAGAAATTTTCCAAAAAAATAGCGGACATTGCCAAAAGCCACCACGAAAGGCTGGATGGCAGCGGGTATCCTTATGGCTTGACCAGAGACGAAATTTCACTGGAAGGTAAAATTATTGCCGTTGCAGACTCCTTTGACGCTATGACAACGCAGCGTGTTTACAGCCAGGCACGCGGTTATCTGGAAGCTGCAGAGGAGCTTTGTAATATGCCTAATCAGTACGACAACACCATTTGCAGGCTGTTAAAAGAACTGGTTTTGGAGGGCATGATTCCACTAAAAGGAGAGAACAGATGAAGGCAATTGATAAGTATAAGTATTGGGTCATGCTCTCGGATTATGACCTTGATACCATACAAGTGCTCATTGACGGAAAACGGTGGGTGTACGTAGCTTTTATCTGTCAGCAGGCAATAGAGCGGCAGCTGAAGGGAATGTATGTATATCATCTTCAAAAGGAAGCACCCAAGGGACATAACGTCAGCTATCTGTTTGAGAAAATTGTCTCAAGTGAAAATTTTGGTAAAAAGGTAGCTGCATCGCTGGTAAAAGGTCAAAAAGAAAAGTGGGAAGATTTTATGGTGGACGTTATGTTCTACTATATGAATGATTATCCATTTTCTTATAAAAATATAGCTTCTCGTTTTATTGACGAAACTACCGCACGAGAGCTGTATCAAAATACCAAAGAGTGTGTCGCCTGGCTGCGCACCTTGCAGCCAATGCCGGAAAAAATGCAAATTGATAATATGGCCGAAAGTACAGAGTTTTAACACACCTTTGGCAAAGCTGAAACTAACAACTAAATAATCAATGTGAATCTTCCCAATGTATGAGGCAAACCATTTGAAAAGATGGGACGCGAAGCTAAAGGGTCTAAAAGGCAAAAGCCTTATGACAGCCAGCTACCGAACGAAGACACGCTGTTTTTGCATAGTACCGCTGTGCAGTCAATCTATGGGGCAAAGCACCCATGGATTGGTTTCACTACATTTTGGTACTGTGTGCTACAGTCTGCCGTATTCGGATTTTTGCCGGGTGCGGCTTTATTTTATGCTTTTTATAACAACGATTATGGTAGACAGATGAAACTGTTTTTTAAATAGAGTGCCTAAGCCGCCTAACGCTGAGGCAGGGTTGAATGTATGCGCTGGCCAGATGCCAATGCGCAAAGATTACATCTGTAATAAGTTGAATTCCACAACCATTGGAAGGGACGGTGCAATGACGATGAAACAGAAGCTGACTTTGTGTGTTGGAGGCAAAGCTGACGGATTGCAAAAAAATATGGAAGAAAGGGTACAATTTAAAAAAGTACCTTTTGGATATGAGCCCAGTCAGGTAAACGAGCATATATTGACGCTTCATCGGCAATGTGATGCGCTGCGAAAAGAGGCGGAGCAGCTTCGGACACAGTTTAAAGCAGTTCAGGCAGAGCTGCAGCAGGCGCTGAAGCTTTCGGCAGACAAGGCATCGACCCAACGGCAGACGTATAAAGCAAGGATTGAGCAGCTTACCCGTCAATTAAATCAAGCCAAAGCAAAAAACATAACGGTACTGCAGCAGCTGGAGCAGGCTCAAATCAGAGAAAGGGCCTGTGCAATACGCTGTAATCGCAATCAGGCAACAATTACAAAGCTAAAAGAGGCCATTGACAGCAACAAAATGGACAGTCTGCAGGTGGAGCTTGGCGAGGTGACCAGGGAAAGAGATCAATACGCTGCACAGGTTTTGGTAATTCGTAAGAAGAATGAACAGTTGGGGGTAAAGCTGGAACACCTTCATGCTGAAAAGCAGAGCATCAGCCAAGAACTATTGTCTGTGCAGGAAAAGGCTGAAACTTACCGCCACAGTGTAATAGACATCTGCAAACACAACAATGGTACCTGCAGCGAAATGAACAGCTGTATGGATGAGCTTTCTCAGCTGTTTGGCAGCTACACCAAAACGTTAAAGAAGATAACAGATCAGGCACATTTGTCTGTTCTGCCTTAACTAGTGAGATTGTAGAGGTTATATCAAAAAAGCAACAGGTATTTGGCACAACGCCAAATACCTGTTGCTTTTTTGATATGGTTAAGTTTGTACAATACAAACAAACTGTAGGTAGTGTTTTGTATATTTGCACAGGGTAACTCTGCATCAAATAGAGATATGGCAACCAAAGCAAAGATTTGACAACCTTCGCTCTACTTTTCATAAGCTCTGACGCTTACAATAAAGCTAGATTGGATTGGTTTATTTCAGACCACCCGATAATTGAAAAATGTAAGGAGCCAGAACCATGCAGTACGGTCATTTTGATAATCTTCGACGTGAATATGTTATTACTAAAGTAGACCTGCCCACCAGCTGGACCAATTATCTGGGTACCCAGAAGATGTGTGCAGTGGTAAACCATACTGCGGGGGGATATTTGTTTCACGACAGCGCCGAATATCACCGCATCACACGTTTTAGAGCCAACAGCGTCCCCATGGACCGGCCAGGGCATTACATTTACCTCCGTGACGACGAAACAGGAGAATATTGGAGCGTTAGTTGGCAGCCTGTGGGCAAAGATTTAAATCAGGCTTCTTATACCTGCCGTCATGGCATGAGCTACACCGTTTATGAGTGTGAATATAACGGCATTTTTGCAGCGCAAACACTATTCATTCCCCGTGATAGTGATGTTGAGATTTGGGACTTGGTTTTAGAAAACCGATGCGGCAGACCCCGAAAAATCAGTGTTTTCAGCTATGCAGAGTTATCCTTCCATCATATTGATATGGATAACCGAAATTTTCAAATGAGCCTGTATGCAGCGGGAAGCAGCTATCACGATGGTATCATAGAACAGGATTTGTTTTATGAAGAAAACGGGTTTCAGTATTTTGGCGCCAGCTTTATGCCAGATAGCTTTGACGCCGTACGGGAAAGCTTTATCGGCCCCTACCGTACCGAGACCAACCCCATCGGCGTGGAAAGGGGAGTTCTTTCAGGAAGCACTGCCCTGGGCGGAAACCAATGCTGCGGTTTGCACAAACAGATGCTGCTGGACAAGGGCGAAACCATACGCTGTGCATTCTTTTTGGGCGAGGGACGCCGCCAAACCGGTGCAGAAATACGCCGGAAATTTGAAAGTGCGGCAGCCCGTGACGCAGCACTGGCAGAATTGCGCATCTATTGGGATACCAAATGCAAAGCTCTGCAAATAGATACCCCAAACCAGGCAATGAACACCATGCTCAACACCTGGACTCTGTATCAAAGCGAAATTAACGTGATGTTCAGCCGGTTTGCCAGTTTTATTGAGGTGGGGGGAAGAACAGGCCTTGGTTACCGGGATACCGCACAGGATGCCATGACTGTGCTGCACTCCAATCCCCAAAAGTGCCGTGAGCGCATTGTGCAGCTGCTGAAAGGGCTGGTAAGCCAGGGCTACGGCTTGCATTTGTTCAGCCCCGAATGGTTTGAAGAAGGACAGCAGCAAAGCTTTAAAAGTCCAACGGTTGTTCCTTCACCCAGTGTCAATGAGATGATTCACGGCATTAAGGACGCCTGCAGTGACGATGCTCTTTGGCTGGTTACAACTGTTTGTGAGTATGTGAAAGAAACAGGTGACACAGAATTTATCAATACCACCCTTGGCTATGCTGATGGAGGAGAAGGTACCGTATATGAGCATTTGACTCGTATTCTGGACTTTTCTGCCCGCATGGTGGGAATGCACGGCATATGCCAAGGGCTGCGTGCAGACTGGAACGACTGTTTGAATTTGGGCGGGGGCGAAAGCGCCATGGTCAGCTTTCTGCATGTTTGGGCGCTAAGCAGCTTTGTGGCATTGGCAGAACATCTGCAGCGCACAAAGGATGCAGAGCAGTATGGCGCATTGCGTGATGAGGTGGCAGCCCGGTGCCAGGAACAGCTGTGGGACGGCAAGTGGTACCTGCGCGGGTTTACCAAGAGCGGCCGCCCCATTGGCACCCATCTGGACACCGAGGGCAAGGTGCACCTGGAGAGCAATGCCTGGGCGGTGCTTTCGGGCGCAGCAGACCCCCAGCGCGGGCGTATGGCAATGGACGCTGTCTATGAATACCTGTTTACCCCCTACGGACTCATGCTCAACTCTCCTGCATATACCTGCCCTGATGACGAAATTGGCTTTGTTACCCGTGTTTATCCGGGGCTGAAAGAAAATGCCTCTATCTTCAGCCACCCCAACCCCTGGGCATGGGCGGCAGAATGTGTTCTGGGTCGCGGTGACCGTGCCATGGAGCTTTATAACGCACTTTGTCCTGCTTTACAAAATGACAAAATAGAGGTACGCAAGTGCGAGCCCTATTCCTACTGCCAGTTTATCAGCGGGCGTGACCACGCCTCCTTTGGCGAGGCACACCACCCTTTTATGACAGGCTCGGGAGGATGGAGCTATTTTTCGGCCACTCAATATATGCTGGGCATTCGCCCCGGCTATCGGGGGCTGGAAATTGACCCTTGTATCCCCGCATCGTGGGATGGATTTAAGGCTGTACGCCGTTTCCGCAGCGCTGTTTATGAGATAGAAGTGCAAAATCCCCAGCATATTTGCAAAGGTAATTCTGATATCTTTGTAAACGGTACAAAGGTAGATTCTATTCCCTGCCTGGCGCCCGGGGAACATGTTGCAATTACTGTGGTGATGAAAAAGTAAGAATAAGCATGTGTTGTTTTTAGTTCATCAGTATTGATTGAAAGATTGGCAGAACAACCTTTTGCGCCGGCGCAAAAACGGCAGAATGGAGCATAGATATGAGCATACAATTTGGCACAGGTGGGTGGCGTGCCGTCATTGGTGATCAATTTACCAAGGCAAATGTGCAAATGCTTGCCTGGGCACTTTCCACCAAGATGAAGCAGGAAAATGTGGCGGAAAAAGGCTTTATTATTGGGTACGACAGGCGATTTTTAAGCGCAGAAGCAGCAGAATGGGCAGCAGAGGTTTTTGCAGCAGAGGGTGTACCCTGCCGTATCATTCACCGCCAAAGCCCTACCCCTCTTGTCATGTTTACCGTAAAAGAGCTGGAATGCGCCTATGGCATGGCAGTAACGGCCAGCCATAACCCCGCCATTTACAACGGCATTAAGGTTTTTACCTTTGGCGGACGAGATGCCGATGAGGCCGTAACTCAGGACATCGAAGCCATTTTGGCCAATTTGGAGGGTGGAGTGCCTCCTGCCATTCCCTTTGAACAAGCACTCCGGCAGGGGTTGGCAGAGTATATTGACCCCATCAACCGCTATATTGACGATATTTTAGCGGCAATAGATGTGGAGGCAATACGTGCAAGAGGGCTGAAGGTTGCCCTTGACCCCATGTATGGAGTTTCCAAAACTGCTCTGCAAACCATTTTGCTAACCGCCCGGTGTGAGGTCAATGTGATACACGAACGCCACGACACTCTGTTTGGCGGCCGCCTGCCTGCTCCAAACGAAAAAACCTTGGCCAGCCTGATTAATTATGTTGAAGAAAACAACTGCGATATTGGGATAGCTACCGATGGCGATGCCGACCGGCTGGGTGTCATTGACAATCACATGGAGTTTTTACATCCCAACAAAATTTTGGTGCTGCTGTATTACTACCTGATTAAATATAAGGGCTGGCGGGGTGCGGCAGTACGTAACATTGCCACAACACACCTGCTGGACCACATTGCCGAAAGCTTTGGCGAGACCTGCTATGAGGTACCTGTAGGCTTTAAGTACATATCCGGTAAAATGGCATCTACCGGTGCCATTATTGGTGGGGAAAGCAGCGGAGGGCTTACTGTCCGTGGGCATATCCAGGGAAAAGACGGCATTTATGCGGCAGCTCTGCTCATTGAAATGATTGCGATTACAGGGCGTAGCCTATCCGATTTGTGGGCAGGCATTGAGTCAGAATACGGAAAGTTTGAAATGGTTGAAAGCGATTTTAAATTCAGCCAAGAGAAAAAGGCAGAAATTCATAAAATTCTTATGGAAGATAAGCTTTTGCCTGATTTTAATCTTACCATTGACCATGTGAGCTATATGGACGGATGCAAGGTTTATTTTCAAAACGGCGGATGGGTTATTGCGCGTTTTTCGGGTACCGAGCCGCTGTTACGCATTTTTTGTGAAATGGATTGTGTGGAAAAAGCAAAAATAATTGCCGAAACGCTGAAAAATTTCTTGCAAATTTAGCTGTTATAGCTACAAAACAGGTGTAATATAAACCCATGAGCTTACCCAAAGCCTTTGGTGCATATCCCTTGGTCCTTATAAGCATTAATTTCTGTTTTCACATACACAAAAAGCTGCCGCTGCCAGATGCAGCCGGCAGCTTTTTGTGCTAGACTATAATTGTTGGCTTTTTTTAGGTGAAACAAGGCGATAGGCCATTGCTGTGGGCACACAGTACCGGGTTTGAAAAAGCACCGCCAACCAAGTTTGCCGCTGTTTTTTGGCAAGGGCGGCAAAACAGTACAGAGGCACAAATCCAAGCGCATTTGATGGAAGGGTCAGCACCCAGGAGATACTGAAGATAAAGCGGTAATACCTGTGATGCTGACAGCTTGAAAGAAAAATAAGCGGAGGATAAACATGAAAGAGAGAACTGCAGAGCAGCAAAGGCGCCAAAGCTTAAAATGGAGCATGGTAAAAATGATACTTTTGGGTTGGGTTTTGCCGGTTGTTTTGGTTATTGCAGGGGCGGGGAGCATTTTTTTACATAATCTGGCGTCACAAACCAGACAAAGCCTGCAGCTAAACGCAGAAAATGCTCTGGACTTGGTAGTGGCCCGCATGGACTCTGCCATTGTTTCCAGCCGGAATGCCAGCTATATTCCCACCATCAAGGAAGCCTGGCAGGTTTATACACATCAAAAGGACGCTGTTAAGCTATATGAATCTGTCAGTCAGTTTTTATACCAACAGTATAAATACGACGAAAAATTTAAAAATGTAATAGTCACTTTTTTAGATGATTCCATACTTTCGTTTTATACCACCAATGTAACCGCAGGAGGCAGCACCACAAGCTATCGAGATTATAGAAACAACATGGAGCCTGACATTTTAGAGCAGAGCCAGAAGCTGGGTACTGCCATTACGTTTGTTGAGCGTAAGGGGCGCATGTATTTGGTGCGCAATTTGGTAGACAGCAGCTATCGTCCTTTTGCCGTATTGGTAATGGAAATGAATACAGAGCTGCTGTTTCGAGACTTAATGGGTCTTTCGGATGCCCAGCAGGTGGTGCTGTGGCTTAATGATACCCAGCTGATGCTGATGGATGACAGCCAAGCAAATACAGAGGCAGACGCCAAACATAAAAAGCTGCAGCCATTACAGCTGCAATATGATAATTCAGAACTGGATAGCGATGGAGTCAGTGTGCGAATTATCAATGATAATACATTAAAGGTACAAGCACAGGCAAGCAGAACCTCCTATCGGCTACGATGCGCCATGCAGGTGCGCCCTGCTGCCTTACAAAGCCAGCGCAATGCCACCTATTTTGCACTTATCAGCATATTTGTGCTGCTGCTGCCATTAATGGCCTACCTATTCTGTTTTTTTGGGCAAAAGGTCAACCGTCCTCTGGCAGCACTCACTGAGGCGGCAAGCGATATTGAGGATGGCAACTTTGGCGTGCAGGTAGATGCAATGGCCCTTACCAGCAGCGAAATGGGGTATTTGGGAGACACCTTTAATTCTATGAGTAATACGCTGCTCAACCAGTTTGAGCGTATTTATAAGGAAGAACTTGCCCTGCGGGATGCACGGATTATGGCACTGCAAAGTCAAATTAATCCTCACTTTTTAAACAACACCCTGGAAATTATCAACTGGGAAGCCCGCATGAACGGTGATTTAAAGGTATGCAGCATGCTGGAAAGTCTTTCCACCATGCTGGAGGCGGCTATGGACAGAAAACACCGCCCCTTGGTACATCTATCTGAAGAGCTGATGTATGCCGACGCCTACCTGTACATCATTGGTGAGCGGCTGGGCAAGCGGCTGACGGTACAAAAGGAAATTGACGATTCCCTGCTGGACTGCTATGTCCCCAGACTGATTTTGCAGCCCATTATGGAAAATGCCGTAGAGCATGGCATCAAACCGACGCAAAAGGGAACCATCATTCTGCGGGCCCGGCAGGAGAATCACTGGCTGCTGCTGGAGGTGGAAAATGACGGTGTCACCACCTATGAGGATCTTATGAAAATTCAGGAGCTGCTTGGTGAAGAGCAGCCCTCCGGAAACGAAAAAAGTACCAGCCTTGGGATTCGCAATGTACATCAAAGACTTCGCATTCTATATGGGCCGGAAAGTGGAGTTGTTGTTAAAATAACCAAAAATGGCACCACGCTTTGCAGCATAAAGATAGACCTTTCACAAGTCGGGCAAGAATAGACACTAAAAAGCAAACACAATCATTAATTTATTCTTGGGATAGAGGTATCATAAAATTACCGAAGCGGGTAAAAACTCCCGCGCGATAGAAGAATGAAGGAGAGTCGTACCATGAAAAAAGTACTTGCAATTGCATTAGTATTATCCATGTGCGCTACCATGTTCGCCGCTTGCGGCGCCCCTGTTGCCAGCTCCAGCAGTGCTGCCCCCCAGGTTAGCAGCAGCGAGCCTGTCAAAAAATCTGTTACACTGAATGTTGTTACCAGCTACGGCGGTGACGATGGCAACCGTCAAAATTACGAAGCCGCGTATAAGGCTTATGAAGCAGCCACCGGCAACACAGTTTTAGACGCTTCCGAAACCTCCAATGAGGAGTGGAAGGCCAAAGTCAATACCGACTTTGAAACAGGCAGCGAACCCGATGTTCTGTTCTACTTTAACGGCGTAGACTCAAACAAGATTGTGGAAAGCGGCAAAGTGGTTTCTATTGAAGAAATCCGCAAAGAATACCCTGACTACGCTTCTAACATGAAGGATGAGATGCTGGGTGCTTCTCCTGTAGACGGCAAAAACTACTCTGTACCTGTTAACGGCTACTGGGAAGCTTTGTTTGTCAACAAAAAAGTGCTGGCTGACTGCGGCGTAGAAATTCCAGGCCCCACCACCACTTGGGAACAGTTTATGGAAATGTGCAAGACTGTTGCGGCAAAAGGTTACACCCCCATTGCCTGCAGCCTGCAGGAAGTTCCTCACTACTGGTTTGAGTATACTGTGTATAACCACGGCAATCCCGCCAACCATATTGAGCTGCCCGGTGCCGCTTCCGATGCTGTGGGAGCAAAATGGGCCGCAGGTCTCAATGACATTAAAGCCATGTACGAAGCTGGATGCTTCCCTGTAAATACCCTCACTGCCGGCGATGCCGATACCTTCCAGCTGATGACCGACAACAAAGCTGCATTTGCCATTGACGGCTCTTGGAAGATTGGTTATTTCCAGCAAAACGCCCTGGACATTAATGATTTTACCGTTACTTATGTACCTGGCATGGGCGAGCGTAAATCTACCGACCTGGTGGGTGGACTTTCCATGGGTTACTACATTACCCGCAAGGCCTGGGATGACCCCGACAAGCGTCAGGCTGCAGTTGAGTTTGTACAGATGATGACCACCGATGATGTTGTTTCCACCTTTGGTGCAACAGCTGTTACCGCTCTTAAAAACGGTACCAAGGCCCCCAGCGATGCCGACGCACTGGTTAATGCCGCTTTGGCAATGACCAAAGGCGCAACCGGTATTGCCCCTGCCACACAGGACGGCCTGAGCAGCGAAGCTCGCGGTGCATTGTTTGCCGATATCAAAAATATTGCTACCGGAAAAACCACTGCCGAGGCTGCTATTGATGCCTGCCTAAAAATTAGCTAATGAGAATTTAAGGTTAGCCTCCTTTAAGAATTGCACGCTGCGATTCACGACAGCTGCGGCCGGCAGAGCCAGGAAATCCGGCTCTGCCGGCCGCAGTTTGTCAGTAAAGCCAGAAAGGCTATTGTTTCTTGTATCAAACCAAACGGCGTCATTGTCAGTTACTGTCTCACCAGGGCTTCTCCTCTGCAAAGGCACGCCTTATCGCCCGCCGTTTAAGAAATGAGGCTCCGTACATGAACAACTCAACTATTTATAAGCGAAAATCACCACTGGCGCTGTTCTTAATACCTGCCTTTGCATTTATGGGGGTATTTCTTTACTATCCTTTTGTGATGAATATTTACAACAGCATGTGCAGAATAAGCGGACTTGGCACTGCCAGCGAGGGGTATAACCAGCCCTGGTATAAAAATTTTGTCCAGATGCTTACCGATGCAAAGCTACATACCGCTTTGGCCAACACCATGCTGCTCATGCTTCTTACTATTTTGTTTCAGGTAGGGATAGCGCTTTTGCTGGCCTTGCTGGTGGATAATATCCGCAAGGGCGCAAGCTTTTTTAGAACCGTTTATTTTTTTCCCATTGTCATTAGTGCCACTGCGCTTGGCCTTTTGTTTAACCTTATCTTTTTGTACAATGGCGGAATGCTCAATCAGCTTTTGACTGATTTGGGCTGGATTAAAGAAGCAGTTGACTGGAAGAGCGAACAATATTATATGTTTACCATGATGCTACCGGTGATGTGGCAATATGTGGGCTTTTATTTTGTCATTATTGTTACAGGGCTTAATAACATCAGTCCTGAGCTGTATGAGGCATGTTCCATAGACGGGGCGACAGCGTTTCAGCGTATCACACGTATTACACTACCGCTGCTGCATAACACCCTGTGTATCTGCCTGACATTGGCCATTACCGGTGCTTTAAAAGTATTTGACCTGCCATGGATTATGATGGGGCAGGGAATGCCCATGGATAAGAGCTGGCTAATGGGTACCTATATGTACCAGCAGACCTTTATTACCGGCGATGTTGACTATGGTTCGGCCATTGCGCTGGTAATTGTAGTGCTGGGTGTGGCAATCAGCCAGGTAGCCAATGCAATATTTAAAGAGAAAGATTATTGAGAAAGGGGAAGGATGCTATGATGAAAAACAAAGGCAGCAGGCTATCCCAGGGCCTGATTTATGTGGCACTGAGCGCCTGGGCTTTAACCACCATCTATCCCTTTTTCTGGGTTATTATAAACTCCTTTAAAGACAAAAAATACATTAGGAGCCAAACCTTTGCACTGCCCTTTGGGGAAATGTTTACTCTGGATAACTACGCCACAGCCTTTGAGCGTGTGGATATTTTGGGCGCATACCGCACCAGCCTTATTATCAGCACTTGTGTTACCGTAATGGTGGTGCTGCTGGCCGGTTTTGCCGCCTATGGTATGTGCCGTTATCAGTTCAGGGGGCGAAAGGTTCTTCAAAGCTTGATTATTGCCAGTATGATGTTCCCCGTGTTTTCCACCATCATTCCGGTGTTCCGTATGATGCACTCCTGGGGAATTGTCCGCTTTGAAAGCCTGGGGTTTTCCATCCTTTGTGTCAGCCTGCCACAAATTGCAGGCAACCTTTCCTTTGCCATTGTGGTGCTTATGGGGTTTATCCGCAGCATTCCCATAGAGCTGGAGGAAGCGGCCTATTTGGAGGGCTACAGCGTTTATAAAATTTTCTTCCGCGTTATTTTTCCTCTGGCACGCCCAAGCTTTGCAACCGTTGCCATCTTCACCTTTTTGTGGAGCTACAACGATTTGTTTACCCAGATGTTCTTTTTGCGCAACAAGCGCACCTACAGCATTACCCGGCTGCTGGCGGAAATATCCAGCCAGGCGGGTGTCAATTACGGCTTAATGGTGGCTGCTGTTGTTTTGGTGGTTGTACCGGTGCTCATTGTGTATGTGCTGCTGCAAAAAAATATTATCAAGGGCATGACAGTGGGTGCGGTAAAAGGCTGATGATGTTGGTACGAACCCTCAAAACACTAAAAAATGACCACTCTTTTGTGCTATAATAATAAAAAAGCTTAGACACCGGATATTGTGTACCATACAGCAGAAGTATAAGAACAAGGGGGAATGGGCCATTTACCGGGTTATGGTTGTGGATGATGAAGAAATTATTGTAACAGGCTTGGTTCGTTCTATGCCTTGGGAGAAGTATCACTGCCGGGTAGAGGCCACCGCTCTGGATGGCCTTGAGGCACTAAAGATTATTAGAGACATCAAGCCCGATATTTTATTTACAGATATTTGCATGCCGGGAGCCGACGGTTTAGCGGTGATTGCGGCCGTACGCAGTGAGTTTCCCCATATGCAGGTTACCATATTAAGCGGTTACCCAAACTTTGAATATGCACAAAAAGCCATAGATTTGGGTGTGGTGCGCTATCTGCTCAAACCCAGCAAATTTGCCCAGCTGGAGGATGCATTGGTGCAAATGACAAAAAACTTAAAAAAACTGCCGTCTGCTGTGGACGAAGAAGCCGGAAAACCCGAAGATATAATTGAACAGCAGGGGACTGTGGATGATACAGCAGAAAAAGCACAAAATTTTATTGTAAAAAACGCTGTGGCATATATCAACGAGCATTATGCCCAAAAGCTTACCCTCAGTGATGTGGCAGATCATGTTTATGTAAGCCAGTGGCATCTTTCTAAACTGATTAGCCGCTATTCACAGCAAAGCTTTTTTGATTTGCTCAACGGTATTCGTATTGAAAAGGCAAAGGAGCTGCTTGGCGACCCTGCACTTAAGATATGGGAGGTCAGCGAGCAGGTAGGCTTTACCGACGCCACTCACTTTAGCCGGACCTTTAAAAAGCTGACAGGCATGAGCGCCAATGAGTATCGGGCAAAAAACTGAAAATACATAAGTTTCCCCCGGCAAGCTGAAATGGCGGCTTGTCGGGGGATGTTCTATTAATAACCTATCAACCGTAACAACTTTTTCTTTTTCATTGACAGATGGTCTGGGTGCTTTTATAATTTTATCATAATGCAGGATAGTTAATTAAAAAGCCAGGTCTTCTTAGGAATTGACAGTGTCGTCATCTATATCATCTTCTTCATCCCAGTCCCAGTCATCCTCATCCTGAGTCATCTGTTGCTGCAATTCATTTTCCCAGCGCTTTGGATTACCACTTTCCAGCCGGCAGATAATTTTGGTTTGGGTGGTAAAGCAAACCCGGACGTAAAAGCGGCGGGGAACACGGTCATAAACACGGCCCGCACTCATGGTGCCGCCTGCCACGGTGCCAACGCTGTTGGCCAAATATCCAACGGTGCCAATCATGGGCAAAAGGGCGCGAATGGCCTCACAGTCGTAGGGATTGCGCGGTTCCTTCTCGCAGCGTATCAGGTTGCCAATTTCAAAGGGCTGAACTCCGTAATAGTGCTTAAAACCTGTAATGGTAACATAGTGTTGTTTCATACAGTTTCCCTCCATGCTTTGCTGCTTTCAATTGCTCTTCGTTAACTTTATCATAGCAAATATGGTGTACCATAAACTGTACTTTACTTTATAAAATATCTTTTCTTAGGGGGAACTATTGTTGATAAAAATTCGTGAAGCTACCATGGCAGATGTGCCTTGGCTGCATCAGGTTGACTTGGCAGTGCTTGAGAGTATCCCGGACAAAGAGCTGTTTTGTATTGAGGATGAAGCCTTTCTTCGCAGGCACATTGAGGCAGAGGGCTTTACTCTCATTGCCTGCGCCGAGGATGTTCCCGCCGCCTATGTGCAGGTACGTATTCCCGGTTATGCCCAGGATAATTTGGGGTTGGATGCAAGCCTTGACCAAGGTCAGCTGCCTTTGGTTGGACATGTGGAATCGGTAGCGGTGCTGCCTGAGTTTAGGGGGTTGGGGTTACAGCGCCAGCTTACCGCGGCGGCGGAAGAAATGATGGCCCGGCGTGGACTTGTCTGGAGCATGGCCACTGTAGCACCCCAAAATCCTCATAGTCTTGGCAATTTTACCTCCATGGGCTATTGTGTTGTGTGCGAAAAAGAAAAGTACGGCGGACATAAGCGCTGCATTTTGCTAAAAAAGCTGTGTTGAAAAATTGAAACAGTTCAAGGCATCAAAAATGCCAATTAAGGTCAGGTATCTGGAGATTCAGAAACCTGACCTTAATTATTGTTGAGCCTATGGAAATTGATAAAAACTAATCATGAGTTGACTGATTTTAATCAACAGTAAATTCCACACTGGTAACTCCAGCAGTTTGTGCAACAACCGGTTTTATCACCCTATATGTGCCTTTTGGCAATTTCTTTTCCCATGTTACATGAAACTCATCTGTTGCATTTGGTTTTAAGATTGCTGCCAAAGCATTAAAAACCCTGTCATCTTTCTCTGCAAACCACTCATCGTTTCTTTTTTGTTCAATGTAATAACGCATGTCATAAGAATACTCGTTTGAAGTATTGTTTTTGATGAGTAAAACCAAACCGGTGTCTGTGATACTATTTTCTTTAACCGATATTGTAATATCGGTTAAATTACTTGGCTGATTAAATGAAGATTCTTTGGTAAAATGGGTAGAAGCGCAACCGACAAAAAGAAAGGCAAAAGTTACAAATAAAATCCAGGTTTTCAATTTTCTCAAAATAGTTCTCCTTGTATCAATCAATGGCTTTCATCATTGGCATTGGTGCCGCCCCATTCCACAACGGTGAACCCGTTGCGTTCAAAGGGGGTAAGCTCCTGGGGTGGGATATCAATGGGAGCATCCAGGCTTTTAAACACCATGTGAACACGCAAAATACTATCCGGAGCAGGGGTAACGGTAAGGGGTGCCAACGCATCATACTGCTCCCCTGCAAAGGTGATGAGGTTGTAAGGCTCATGCTGCATTTGGGGAACCCAGTAGGTGACAAAATCATTATATTCCCGTGGGGTTAAGCCCAAATAAGCCAGCTTTTCAAGGAGAAAACGCTGAGTATCGCTACCCTTTACCACAAATCCGGAGGAAAAATCCCAGTCGATGCGGCGGTTGCCCTCCCAGAACAAATAATAATGCTGGGAGTTGTCAGCTTTGTTGATAAGGCGGCCATCGGGATAGGCGGTGACATTCCAGCCACCGTTATAAGGGGGGTAGCTATAGGTAAACCTGCCATAATCCACCTGTACGGTGCAGTCTGTGGGCTGGGTGGGATAAAGGTAAATAACCGGTTTGCCGGTGCGTGGATTTACCATACCCCAGGCATAGCCGTTCATCAGCTCCAAATTCCCGGAGCCCTGTGTTTCATAAATCATTGATCCGGCATCGCTTGCGTTGATGAGGATGTTTGTATCGGTATAATAAACCTCATAAACAAGGCCGTTGTTAAACTCAATATGTGCATGAGCCGCACCCTGCAGGCTTGTTTGAGTAGTAGACTTACCGGGGCCCACCCAGCCACTTGCCAGGTCTTCATAGATATAACCAAAAGGGTCGTAGGCTTTGTATTTTACACCGTCCGAGTCGGTGACGACCAAAGACTGAATACGGCTGCGACGCATCATGGTAAGCCATGCAGGCTTTCCCCTAAGAGTATTGTCCGGTTTGGCCTGCATTTCGCTAAAGCGGGCTTCGGCTTTTTTGGTTAGCTGTGCATAGTCTGCATCGGCAATGGCAAGCTTAACCTGCCTGCCTTTGCCCTTTCCGGGAAGAGACTGGGTTAAAAGGATACCCTTTTCATAAAATTCACCGGTGTATTTGGTGTCGTCTAAAGCAACAATTTCAAAAAAATAATTGTTTAAAATCCGCTTGCCAATATCATCAGTTTCTTTGGCCGTATCCAGCAAAAGAAGCAGTTGTCCGCTTTCTCCCTGCTCTCTGAAAAAGATGCTATCGGCAGAAATGCTTAGCTTGTTGGTATTATCATATAGCCAGTAATAGGAGTAGGGATCTCCGCAACTGGGCATATTGGGATCGGATGGATAAACCAGCTTTTCTGCTGAGAGTCCCTCCTGCCACCATGTTTTTGCTACCGGCAAAAGGGGGGCAGTGGAAGAACTTTGAGATGAGGAGGGGGTAGCTTCCTCCGGCTGACTTTGAGAGGAAGAGGATTCTTGCAAAGCCGGAACAGAACTTTGCTCTGACACTGAGGATGGTGTGGAAGAGGAAGAATCAATAGTTTGGGGTGTTCTTCCACAGGCTGTTACCAGCAAAACCACCAGAAGGACTGCCAAGAGATGCTTCATATAACAATCTCCCTTCACTTTTGTTGTATTACATGGGGTAAAGATACCGGCAAAAGCGCGGCACAAAAATAAGACAATCGTTATATAGTATAACGCACAGAAAGCGGATATTATTGAGTTCTCATAGCTTTTTATCTAAATAAAAACCCAACCGCTGTTATCAATGGAGATAACAGCGGTTGGGTTTTGCCAAAGGCTGCAGGGTCACCAGCTTGCACGCTTACCTGTAATGAGCATTGCAGGCTCCAGAGTAGGACGTGAAACCTGTTTGCCTGCCACAAATCGGTGAATGGCCAGTACAATACCCGAGAAGATGGGGACGATGGCACAATAGCCAAAGACAGTGGCAAGCTGATGGCTGTCCAGAGGCACAGTATAAAATATGCTATTGAATATAGGATTATATAGCGTAAAATACATGGTAATGGCGGAAACTGCAACAGCGCCAACCAGTTTTATATTATTAAAGGGGTTGATACCAAACAGGCTGCGATGCTCACTCTTACATTCAAATACGTGAATGAGCTGAGTGGTTACCAGGGCCAGCAAAGCTGCGGTTCTGGCTGTTTCTACGCTACCGCCGTCACGGAAGATGGAAAGAAACACCCCCAATGTGGTAAGTCCGATGAGCAGGCCCCGCAGGACGATGGTAAAGCCCAGGCCGCCGGAAAAGATGGATTCATTGCTGCGGCGGGGGGCATGCTTCATCACGTCGTCCTCAGCCGGCTCCAGACCAAGAGCCACTGCGGGAAGCCCGTCGGTAGCAAGATTGATAAGCAAAATCTGAATGGGTAGCAGAGGCACGGGCATACCCAGC
>JAEYXR010000033.1 GCA_023431215.1 Bacillota bacterium | reverse complement strand
CGCAGATAGTCCTCCCCCACTGTTTTCCAAATAGACATGGAGTCCAAAAGCGTACCGTCCAAATCAAAAATTGCTCCTGCTATCTTCATCCCTGCACCATCTTTTGAGAAAGGGCCCGTAGCTCTTTGCATTCACTTTCAATCTCTTCTGCTGCAAAGATGGCAGACACCAGTGCCACACCGTCTGCACCGCAGCCGGAAAGCTGCAGCATATTTTGTTTGCTGATGCCGCCAATGGCTACCACAGGAATGGATACCTTGCTGCAAATATCCTTGAGGGTTTGGTGGGTGACTTCAGAGGCATCCAGCTTGGTGGTGGTGGTAAAAACAGCCCCCACACCCAGATAGTCTGCCCCGGCAGCCTGGGCCTTTAGCGCCTGCTCCACCGTCTTTGCCGAAACTCCAAGAATCATATCTTCCCCAATGAGCTTGCGCACCTCTGATGCCTTTTGATCGCTCTGTCCCACATGAATGCCGTCTGCACCGCAGTGGATGGCAATTTCTACATTGTCATTGATAATAAAGGGAACATGATACTCTCTGCACAGGGCTCCAATGCTCTTTGCTTCCTCAAGAAAATGAGCAGCGTCAAGGTCTTTTTCCCGCAGCTGCACACAGGTAACACCGCCTTTGAGAGCACTCTCTACCTGCTGGTACAGGGTCTGCTTGCCCACCCACGAGCGGTCGGTCACTGCATAAAGCAGCATGGCACTTTTATCGCACTTCATAGTTTGCACCTCTTTCTAGTTCTTCAGGGGACAGCCAAAACACTGCGTCAATAAGGTAGTTGCGGTAGGAGGCATTTCCATCCAGCTCTGTCATACGCTTAAATGCTTTTTCTCCGCACACCCCCATGGCGCACACCGCAGCGGTGGTTGCTTCCAAAAGATGCTTGGGGGTGGCGGCAAGGTACGCAGTGGTCATGGCCGAAAGCTGGCAGCCAGAGCCGGTGATATTGCCCATCATGGGGTGGCCGTTGGTAATGCAGTAGGCCTTTTCCCCATTGGCTACAATGTCTATGGCTCCTGTAATGGCAACCACCGCCCCGGTTTCTGCTGCATATGCCTTGGCAAAGCCCACCGCACTATCAAGAGTTTGCCGGGTCACACGGTCTGCCATATCTGCATCCACGCCCTTGGTGGTTCCTGTGCCGGACGCAAGGGTCTTAATCTCTGAAATATTGCCCCGAATGACAGAAAAGTGAATTTCCTCCAGCAGCTTTTGTGCAGTCTGAGTCCGCAATACAGAAGCCCCTGCACCCACAGGGTCAAGAAGTACCGGGTGCCCAAGCTGGTTGGCTCTTTTGCCTGCCGCCAGCATGGATGAAACAGTATTTTTGTTCAGCGTACCAAGGTTGATATTCAGTCCGCTGCAAATAGAGGTTATCTCCTCCACCTCATCCCTGTCGTCCGCCATAATGGGAGAAGCCCCACAGGCAAGGAGAATGTTTGCACAGTCGTTGGCTGTAACATAATTGGTGATATTGTGAACGATAGGCTTACGGGTTCTTACTTCTTCCAGCATTTTGCTAAGCATTGTTTTTTCCTCTGACTATTTTATTGGCTATGAGGTAAAGTACAGCGGTAATCAGCATATCAGGCAAGGTATTGCCTATGGGAATATCGATATGCATTAAAATACGGTAGATGATAAATCCCGCCAGCCACATGGCCAGAGTCACCCAATCTGCACTTTTGTGGCTAACATCTTTTTTTATCAAAAAGAAATCTACAATTAATATGGCAATCATGGGTGCAAACACAGATCCAATGAGATACAAGAAACCTTCAAACTGGGTGATGGGAGTAAAGATGGCCAGAACCACTCCCAGAACACAAACAAGAATTGCCGTGGGTTTTTCTTTCAACTTTGGTGAAATGCTTACTGCGCTGACACCTGCGGAATACACGTCAAGAAAGGTGGTGGTAACGGTAGAAAACACAACAATGATAAGTGCTGCCATGCCCAGTCCTGCCTTTGCCATAATGGCCGCAACATCGCTTTCACCGGTATACAGTGCAGCGCCCATGCCGATGACATACATCCAGCAGCTTACAAAAAAGTATGTTGCAGCGCTTGTGGCAGTGGCCGCCACAGGTTTTTTGGCAGTGCGGGTGTAGTCGGAAATCAGGGGCAGCCAGGAAAGGGGCATTGCCACCGAAAGCTCAACCGCAGCACCAAAGCTCATGGTACCGCTTGCTACAGCGGTGGAGTCGCCTTTGAATATTACGGTGCTTAGGATGATGGTAAGCACAAACAAAGCGCCCATTGCCACTACGTTGAGCTTACTTAGGTTCTTGATGCCCACCAAAATCCAAAGCACAATGAGTGCGCCAATAATGACAGACCACGCCCAGTCTCCGCCAATGTTCAGCAGTGTACCGGCAGCAGCCGCGCCGCTTACAATCATCACCGCTGTCCAGCCAATCAGCTGCAGCACATTCAAAGACGAAAACAGCAGCGAGCCTTTTTGTCCAAAGGACATTTTTACGGTTTCCATTGCACTTTTTTCAGTTTTAGCACCAATCAACCCCGCAAAAAACAACAAGATGCAGCCGATGACGTGGCCGATGATGATAGCTGCTAGCCCCTTAACAAAGCCCAAAGGGGCAATGAGGGCACCGGTTAAAATTTCGGCGATAGAAACCGCCGCGCCAAACCAGATAAGGCCGTTTGCAAATAGTGAAGTCTTTTTTTCTTCCATACTTTCCTTCTTTCTTGGGGACATTGTGTAAAAGCAGAGAGTTTTCCTGGGGACAGCTCTCCGTAACGTAAGTTATCTTACTCCCTACGGCGGCATTATCCGCATCAGGTAAAGGGTCGAAGTTTAACACTTCCTCTCAGCCCGCTTTTGCAAGCTCCCCCGAACTATATTTATTTACACAGACAAAGAACAGCATGGAGTTTCTCTGTTTGGGGCAAGCTGCCCGACAGTCAAAACCTCTTACCGCTCCAGCCTATTGTGTATCATCTTAAGTACCCCGGCTTTTTGCAGGGAATAAATTAAAGCTCCGGACAGCGCTGAGCCGCCCACTGTAGAAACCAAAAAAGGAATAATATAAGCATAAAAGGCAATATCACCGGCACTTTTGCCCATAAACAGCAGGGCAACTGGATACGCACACAGCCCACCCAAAACAGCAGTACCAAACACCTCGGCAATGAGGGTCAGGGAAAGTTTTTTTGTTTTCCAATAAATAAGCCCGCAAAGCAGTGCGCCAAACATGCTGCCAGGAAAAGCCATGAGGCTGCCAAGCCCCAAAAGATTGCGCAGCAGGCTTGCTGTAAACGCCACACCTACACCATAAGCCGGCCCAAGAAACACCGCACAAAGAATGTTGACCATATGCTGTACAGGGGCACATTTGCTGCCAAACACAGGGAAGGAAAACAAGCTGCCCACAACGGCAACAGCGCAGAGAATACCTGCAACGGCTAGTTTTTTAATATTGGTTTTTTTCATGATGATAGCTCCTTACATGATGATGCAGAGAAAACGGCAATAACAGCGTCGTTTCCCCCAAATGGCTGCGGAGAAAAACACTTCTCCCGCAGGGAAAGGTCGGTCGAGACTTACTGGTCTCCTCTCACGCCGGAACACGGCTTCCCATCGCTGCTATCTACAGGCACAGGGCGCTCCCCCCTGCCCGTCACGACTACGTCGTGAATCCCGTTTCTCACATCCTTTCACCCAAACATCATGACAAAAAAACAGGAGACACCTGATTGGGTGTCTCCGAAAAAAATCATACTATGACTTCCTACGGCGGCATTATCCGCATCAGGTTTGAAGGGTCGAAGTTTGATTACTTCCTCTCAGCCTGCTAAACAAGCTCCCCTGAATTTTGATTTATTGTAGCATATGCAGCCTGTAAAGTCAATGTAAACGAGGTTCTTTTGACTGTAAACAAAAAGATGCAAAAGAAACTCTTGGCTTTTTATGCTTTTACACAGTCACGTACTGCCTTGGCCACTGCATCTGCAACAGACTTATCCAACGCTGGGGGAATGATGAAGTCTGCACAGAGCTCATTTTCCGGCACCAGTGCTGCAATGGCGTAGGCTGCCTTGTGCTTCATCTCCTCTGTAATGGCTGTGGCACGGGCCTGCAAAGCACCTTTAAAAATGCCGGGGAACACCAGTACATTGTTAATCTGATTGGGGTAGTCGCTGCGTCCGGTACCAATGACGGCAGCACCGCCGCGCTTGGCCTCTTCGGGGATAATTTCCGGTGTGGGGTTTGCCATTGCCAGTACAATACCCTGGTTCATGGTAGAAACCATTTCTGCCGTAACAAGATTGCCCCTGGAAACACCAATGAACACATCTGCTCCTTTCAGCACCTGGGCAAGGGTTCCGTGCTCGTGGTTTTTGTTGCTGCGCTTGGCAATCTCCACCTGAGGCACGGTAAGGTTGCTGTCGCCCTGGCAGATGGTGCCATTTACATCACACATGACGATATTGCCAAAGCCCATGTCGATGAGGAGAGTACCGATGGCAATCCCAGCTGCGCCTGCTCCGTTGATGACAATTTTAACACTTCCCATGGGCTTTTTTACTACTTTTAGGGCATTGAGCAGTGCTGCGGCCACCACAATGGCGGTGCCGTGCTGGTCGTCATGAAAAACAGGAATATCGCACAGCTCCTTGAGGCGGCGCTCCACCTCAAAACATCTGGGAGCTGCAATGTCCTCCAGGTTGATACCGCCAAAGCTTTTGGAAATCAGGTAGATGGTTCTTACCAACTCCTCCACATCTTTGGTGTCTACACAAACAGGGAAAGCATCTACGCCGCCAAACTCCTTAAACAGCGCACATTTGCCCTCCATCACAGGCATAGAGGCAGCAGGGCCAATGTCCCCCAAGCCCAGCACGGCGCTTCCGTCGGTGATAACAGCCACCATTTTACCTCGTCTGGTAAGCTCCCAGCTTTTGTTATAGTCCTCTTTGATAGCAAGACATGGCTCGGCCACACCCGGAGTGTAGGCCAGCGCTAAATCTTCCTTGGTGCGTATCTCACAACGGGAAACCACTTCTATTTTTCCCTGTAGCTGCTGATGCAGCTCCATTGCTTTGCTCATGTTTCATCTCTCCTCATTATGCTGTCTATGTTATTGCGCTCTTATGCCCCCTCTGTTAGGGACATATTTGGTCCTGCTAAGGTGTTGTACCTGGGTTTGTGTATGATACCGTGTCGGTTCTTATACCATCTCTTCCGGATGAAATACTTCATCGAATTTTTCCGGGCTAAGCAGCCCCAACCCAATACAGGCCTGACGCAGTGTAATATTATCTGCATATGCTTTTTTTGCAACCCTGGCGGCGTTGTCATAGCCGATGTATGGATTCAGCGCTGTCACCAGCATCAGGGAATTGTGAAGGTTATGCTGCATCTTCTCTTTATCTGCAGTAATGCCGCATACACAATGCAAGCGGAAGGACCGCATGGAGTCTGTCAGCAGCCTTGCTGACTGCAGCCAGTTATAAATCAGTACCGGCATGTACACATTCAGCTGAAAGTTCCCCTGAGAGGCTGCAATGCCCACTGCCGTGTCATTGCCCATTACCTGCACAGCCACCATGGTAATGGCCTCACATTGGGTGGGATTGACCTTACCAGGCATAATGGAGCTTCCCGGCTCGTTTTCGGGTATTTTGATTTCTCCCAAACCACAGCGCGGGCCGCTTGCCAGCCAGCGGACGTCGTTGGCAATCTTCATCAGGTCGGCAGCCAGTGCTTTCAAAGCACCGTGGGAAAACACCAATGGGTCTTTGGAGGAAAGGGCATGAAACTTGTTTGGGGCGGTGATAAAGGGGTACCCTGTCAGGGCCGCAATTTCTTCTGCCACAACCTTATCAAATCCCTTGGGGGCATTGAGCCCTGTTCCTACGGCGGTTCCGCCCAAGGCAAGCTCATACACCGGCGAAAGAGACAGCTCTATCATCTTACGGCAGTTTTGCAGCATGGCATGCCAGCCGCTGATCTCCTGAGAAAAGGTAATAGGCGTTGCGTCCTGCAGGTGGGTACGTCCCGATTTTACAACACCTTCATTTTCTTTTTGCAGGCGTTCAAACTCCCCCGCCAGAGCATCCAGCTGGGGCAGCAGGCAATTCATGACACTGGTAACCGCGGCTATGTGCATGGCTGCAGGAAAAGTATCGTTGGAGCTTTGAGACATGTTGACATGGTCGTTGGGGTGAAGCAGTTTCTCTCCTACCAGCTCATTGCCCCAGTGGGCTATGACCTCATTAAAGTTCATATTCGTTTGGGTGCCGCTGCCTGTTTGCCATACCGCCAAAGGAAACTCTCCCGGCAGCTTGCCAGCTAAAATATCGTCACAGGCACGGGTAATAACTCCCATCCTGCGTTCATCCAGCCTGCCCAGACGGTAATTTGCCCTTGCACACGCTTTTTTCAAAACAGCCATGGCGGTGATAATCTCCGGCGGCATTTTTTCTGTGCCTATTTCAAAGTTTTGTAGACTGCGCTGGGTTTGTGCACCCCAATAGCGGCTGGCTTCTACCAAAATTTCTCCCATGGAGTCTCGTTCTGTGCGGTATTCCATATTAATCTTCCTTTTTATTTTGTTTCATGCTGCATTTTGTGCAACATCTAAGACAATACTGCTTTATTTTAAGTGTAAACCTAAAAATAGAATTATATTTCAATGAGCCATTTTCATGTCCCATGCATTGTTTTTTTGCATCTTTTATCAATTGTATGGTTTTTTTAGTATATCATAAATTTATGCTTCATGCTCTCTTATCCTTATTAAGATAAAAATATCCACACAGAATTGAAAAAAATTAACCTTCATTTTTTACCTATGCAACAGCTATTGATGTTAACAGCATGCAACTAATTTATAACCCTTTGTTGCTTCTAAAAAACAGCGGCAATGCCATAGCATTGCCGCTGTTTTTATGCTTTTAATTTTAGTGACAGCTGCCGCCGCAGGCATGCTCCCCGCAGCTATGGCCCACACACCCGCCTTCACCGGTATCCATAAGCTCTCCGGATAAAAAGGCCAGCACGGCCTGGTCAATATCACCTTTGGCCCCTGCCACCACATTAATATGGGCTGCATTGAGCGCCTGTCGTGCACCGTCCCCCATGCCGCCGCAAATAACCAGATGAACACCATTGGCTGCCAACAGGCCTGAAAGGGCACTGTGGCCCGACTCTTTGGCATGTAGCTTATTTTTTGCTACAATGTCACATCCTGTAATGGTATACAGGGTAAAAAGGGAAGCGTCGCCAAAATGCCGGTCTATCTGTTCGTCCTGGGTTGGAACTGCAATTATCATTTTTTATAACCTCTGTTTTCCAGCTCCTGCTCTAAAATTGCAGCTGCACAGGCTACCAGCTCACCGCAGGGGCGTTTTTTATAATAGCTTTCGCTGCGCTGCTCGGGAACACCCCCGGCAGTCACCAAGACGCCCTCCAGCAGCTGGTGGCACACAATAGAGCCGTTTTCTGCAATAAATTGGCCACATAGCTTTTGCACACCTGCATAATGGGCTTTCTTTTCCTCTTGGGCCGTGGGGCTGCTATATCCCCACAAAAGGCCCGCAGCCAGCGCCATTCCGGATACTGCCCCGCAAACCTCACGCATACGCGCTACACCACCGCCCATTGAGGAGGTTAGCAGCATGGCGGTTTCCCAATCCATGCCGGTTTCTTCTGCAAATGCACCAAATACCGCCTGAGCACAGTTGTAGCCCTCACAAAATAATTGCCGGGCCTTTTGTGCTTTTTGAGTCTCTAGCAAAATTGCCATTGTCAATCCTCGCTCTTTTCTTCCCCCAGCTTTTCAAGCCTCTCGGCAGCGCCGTCCAGCCAGTCACCTTCAAATAACTCCACCACACCCTTGTCGCAAACCTTTGCAAGGTCGGGGTCCATGGGCAGACGGCCCAAAATATCCAGCTCATACTTTGCAGCAATTTCTTCCAGATGGCTGTCGCCAAACACTTTAATTATTTCATCACAGTGGGGGCACTGTACATAGCTCATGTTTTCAACCAAACCAAGAATAGGAACGTTCATCATCTTTGCCATGTTTACAGCCTTGGCCACAATCATAGACACCAGCTCCTGGGGGGAAGTAACAATAATGATGCCGTCAAGGGGAATAGACTGAAATACAGTCAGAGGGACATCGCCGGTTCCGGGAGGCATGTCCACAAACATAAAGTCTACGTCACTCCAAATAACGTCTGTCCAAAACTGCTTGACGGTTCCTGCAATAACAGGGCCGCGCCATACAACAGGAGTAGTATCTTCCTCCAGCAGCAGGTTTACAGACATAATGTCAATACCTTTTTTAGATTTGCAGGGCAGCAGGCCCCACTCGCAACCTTGTGCCTTTTCTTTGATGCCAAAGGCTTTGGGAATGGAGGGGCCGGTAATGTCTGCATCTAAAATAGCCGTGTTGTAGCCCTTACGGTTTAACAGCACCGCCATCATGCTGGTTACCATGGTTTTGCCTACGCCGCCTTTGCCGCTGACCACACCTATTACCTTGCGGATGCTGCTCATCTCGTGGGGGCTTTCCAAAAAGCTTTTGGGGCCTTCTTTACGCTCACCGCAGTTTTGACTGCAGCTTCCGCAGTCATGGGTACATTCTTGAGAACTCATATCCTAAAAACATCTCCTTATACCGGTAACTACGTTACCGGATGGTTATAAATTATACCAATACAGTAGCCATTATACCCCCTGCATCTTCATGGGTCAAGTACCTTTTGGCGCTTCTTCTAAAGACTATATGGAATTTGGTACTTCTGCTTATTAATCTTTAGTAGGCAAGGCAATGCAGCCGACAGTATCACCTTAACACCACCATGTAAAAAATCTAATAATGTCTAATTTTATTTATTTATTTCCTTATTCTTCTTTATTATTCTTAATTGCTGCAATATTTGTCAAAAAAAAGTATGCTTGAGCAGAGGAGGAGTTACATTTGACCGATATTGAACTACTGCTGATGAAGCTTGGCATAACGGCAAACTACAACGGCTATTGGTATTTATGCAGCATTTTAGAAATGCTATGTACACAAAACTTATGGGAAATGCGTATTACAAAAGATATTTATCCTTATGCTGCCCAGATGCATGCCACCTCGCCATGGAATGTGGACAGAGGAATACGTACGGCGGTTGATGTCTGCTGGAAGCGCGGTAACCGTGAGATGCTTTGCCGCATCTGCTCCTGTAGCCAAAAGCCAAGCAACTACACTTTTATTGCCGCACTGGCAACTTATATCAAGATGCACCGTGCCAGATGCGCCGCTGTTGAAGCCCAAAACTCACAGAGTAGCACTTTATGTTAATAGGATGATTGTATACAAAAAAAGGCATTCACCTAATTTATCGGTGAATACCTCCATGATGTACTATATGTTTCATTTATTGCTTGGGCAAGTGTCTTTTGTGTTACTTAAATGCTTTGCTGGTAAAGTCCATGCTTTGTGCAATAAAAGTACAGCTTACCACTGCCTTGCCTCTTTAACCGAAGTTGCATTTCCCATTGAGGATACTGGCGGAATAGCTGCAGCTTGTCGCCTGTAACCATTGCGACAAAGGCTATAGAATGCTCTTTTTCCATTGGGTGGCGTGCTGTAATAAAAATTTCATCCTCTACCTTTTGTGTATGGAGTAAATGCATATCATCCGCATCTTGTGCGGTAAGGCGCTCTAATTTTCGGCCACAACAAACAATGTCCGGGGTTCCCCCAGCTGTGATGATATTTCCGCATTGGGAACATACAAAAAAGCCTGTATTTTTCATGGTATCTCCTTTTATTTCTTCTTTTTCTGCATGGCCCATTAACAAAACCTCTACACTGACACCCAAAAGCTCTGCCAACGCCGGCAGCAGAGAGACATCGGCACAGCCCAGCCCACACTCCCATTTTGATACCGCTTTGTCGGTTACTCCCAATTGTTCCGCAAGCTGCCGCTGTGTCATGTTTTGTTCTTTGCGCAATCCGGCAATTAGGCTACCTATTTTTTGATGATTCATAATCTATTCCTTCTTTGTCCATGCCTGCATTGTAAACTAATTTTTAGTATATCGCCTTTTATGCAAAAAGCAATCCACGCTCCGTAGAGCATTCATCATATCTTTTATTGTTGTTTAACGCTGTGATATCTTACCAATGATAGAATAAGAAAATTTTAACTAAAGATTTTCATATTCTTTAGGAACTTTCCTGTCTTGTGCCTTTTTGCTTGCTGTGTTACACTTATGATAAGCAATATGGACAATGCGCGGTGGATAGTAAACCGCCAGGGGGACGGGCCTCCCCAAGATCCTATCCGGTATTGCTGGCCGGTGGGTAAATATTTTGCACAAATTGAACCGGAAACAAGCCTTCCTCGCATGAGGAAGGCTTGTTTTCCGTCTTTTTATCTGTTTATGCTTTATGCTTTTCAGTTGTCCTTCTTTGTCTCTGCAATTTGACGTAAAACCAAAAGTAAAAGGATAATGCCTACTCCGGTTAAAATGTGCCCCACGCCTGAAATTCCCGAAATTGCAGCGTCTGCTCCTCGGCCAAGAGGTGTTTCCAGCACTTGGAGCACCCCTCGCACCAGCAGCATAACCGCAGTAAGGACAACTCCTGTGTTATATGTCAGCAGAAAGCCCTTGAACCGTTTGTTTTGCAGCAGAGGGGTGTGGGCACAATAGAGAGCCACCACAAGAAACATCACCATACCCAGTAAGAACAAATGGGTATGCAGAACCGAAAGTGTGGTTTTACCGGTAAAGCCCATATATTTTGTAAATTCACGATAAAAAACGCCTCCTGCCATGGCGGCAATGGCATAGCACAAAGCCAGATTGATCATTTTTTTCATATTCCCTACTCCTTAGTTGTTGTTTTTCATGGCATGATAGCCAATCCATACTGTCCAAACATAGGCACATGTTTTTGGAATCATTAAAATACCCACCGTGGGGATAGTATCTGCCCAAAGCACAACAGGGATATAAAAGCCAAAGCTTAGTACAATGGTAAGCCACATATACCAAAAGGCTTTATCCTGTGTCTGGCGGCTTTGACGGTAAAACAGGATAATGACAAGAAGCCCCAGCAGCGCAAAGGGTATATTCCGTAAAATTCCCCAGGATACCGGGGGATGGGCGCTGAGCCACTGATTTTGAGGAAAGAGGCACAAAGCAACTCTTACCGCTGCCAGCAGATACACAGTTATGGTCAAATTTTTATTGCTGGTAATATGGTAGCGCTGCTGCCACACATGATATAAGATTACATAAAAAACGGTCATGGTAACCGATGTAACCAGCTTACCAATTCCCAGTGCTGCTGCGTAAGACTCCAGACCGGTGGTGCACAAAGCCCATGCTCTGGGCACCAGATGAAATGCATCTCCAAAACCCAATGTAACTGCCATTACACCAAACAAGCGGTATTGTTTTCTGCCATTGCTTTGCTGTATCATTTTTACACCCAGGGTAATTACTGTGGTAAGATATACCACGTCAAATAAGGTTTCCATCATTGCTTGCATTTGTAAACATCTCCTTTTCTGTAAGTGAACATTGTTCATGTTGGAGGTTTTTTAAAGTCCGCCGAAGCGGACTTTACGCCATTTAGTCAACTGTGCAGATATCACTTTTGTCTCCCCCAAATGGGCAGTATCATCATATTGCAGCCTGCCTGTTATTATGCAAACCCGTTACTGATAAAGTACACGGCGAATCAGCTCCAGCAAAAATCCGCATTCCTTCTGGCCTTTGGTAAGCTCCATAATAAGGTGGCTAAATACAAAGGCTACAAACTGTTCCGGGGTAAATTCATCATCAAAAACATCCGGTTTTACCCCGCCGTCTGCTGTAAGGCTATGGAGCAAAGCTGCACGAATATGCCGAAAGGTTCGTTCCATTACCACACGCCCAGCTTCTTTATCCTCAGTGGCAATGAGGGTTGGATGTAAGAGTAAAAGCTGCCCCGAGTCCTGTGTTCCCTGACGCAGGCTTGCATACAAAAACTCTACCGTTTGATCAAAAGGGAAGGTTCCGCCAGAGGGGCAAACCTGGGGATGAACCACACTCCGCCAAAAGTCCTCTACCACTGCCAGCGCAAGGTCAGACTTTGATGGAAAGTAATTGTAAACCGAGCCCACTGCTATGCCGCACCGCGCCGCCACTTCCCGCATATTCAGTCCGTCGGCTCCCTGCTCACGCAGCATCTCTGCCGCTGCCGCAAGAATAGCTTCACGAGAAACCACTGCTTTTTGCATATCCTCTCCTCCAATCTGAACAATGTTCATTTTACTGGTTTTTTAGTGTTGTGTCAAGAGCAATTATCGCACAGTGTATCCTGCTTTCACATAAAATATTTTAGTGAAGTCGAGTGTATTGCCTAAAAACAGACCAAAGACAGCATTGTAGCACCGGTAACCCTTGGTTTGATTAAATGCATGGGCTTTTGCATCTCGGGCTCAAAAAAGGTTATGACACTT
Source organism: Bacillota bacterium (assembly GCA_023431215.1). Taxonomy (GTDB): domain Bacteria; phylum Bacillota; class Clostridia; order Oscillospirales; family Ruminococcaceae; genus Angelakisella. The sequence continues at coordinate 7,207 of JAEYXR010000033.1, read as the reverse complement.
CAGTTGGAAGGACATCATGCTATGAATAAACATGACGTAATAAGCGCTATGGAGCTGTCTGCCCTGGCGTATCAGCAGGAGCAGCCACAAATTACCCGTCAACAATTGACTATTTTGGATGCCACGGTCACCGGTGTGCAGTGCTATCTGCGTCAATGGGGCGACTGCCTTACTATTATTTTTCGCGGAACAGACTCCGCCCAGGATTGGGATACCGACTTTGCTTTTGGAAAAAAAGAAGTTCCTTATGGCAATACGGAATCTCCTATTCGGGTACATGGAGGTTTTTTAGACGCATACAAAGCGCCAACTGTGCGCAACCGTATTCATAAGTTTATAACACCTCATGTTCATAAGGTGCGAATTACCGGGCACTCCTACGGCGCAGCACTGGCGGTACTTTGTAGCTTGGATTTGCAGTTTAATTTTCCCGAGAAAGACTATGAGGTGTTTTTGTTTGGATGTCCCCGGGTAGGCAATAAGGCGTTTCAGCAGTCCTACAATAACCGGATATTCAAAGCCTTAAGGATAGAAAACGGCAATGACATTGTTACCAAAATGCCGCCTAAAATGCTGGGATTTCACCATGTGGGCATTCCCATTCATGTGGGGGCCAGACGCAGGCCATTTGTGTTTTCTTTTCGTGACCACAATACACAGGAATATTATGCAAATTTGTTTATGCAGTTACCTTAATATCCACTAAAATATTAATAAACTTTAAAACACGTATTTAAAATAATCCTTGCACTTATGCAAATCAAAAACAGCATAGGGGCTTTTATATCCGTTGGTTTTGTTCCGCAGACATTACCTTGGCATCTTTATTAAGCTTACAGCAATAATATATACAGCACGATTTGCAACACTGTTTAGAATATAAAAAACCTCCTGCCGCGGTAAAAACTGCAGCAGGAGGTTTTCCTTATAAGACTTTTAACAGGCTTATTTCAGGCCGGGGAAATCCTCGGCGGTGGTGCCGCTGAAGTTGGAGGGAGGAACGATGGTTCCAGCCTTAACCAGCTCATAAGCATCCTGGCAAGCCTTTACAGTGGCCTCGCCCAACTGGTGACGACCCTCTGCACTGACAAAACCGGTAGAATCGGTATCTGCCTTCAGCAGGTTGTTGCCGCCCTTAAAGCTGCCGTCTGCAATAGCAGTCAGCTGACGCTCTACGTTCAGGGCCATGTTCTTCAGACCAGAGGTCAGAACAATGTTCTTGTCGCCGTTTGCGCCGTCGTCATACTGGTCAACGTCACAGCCAATGACCTTAATCTCAGAGGAAGCTTCCTTGGCAGCGGTGAAAACACCATTGCCGGAGTTACCGGCAGCAACAAACAGGATGTCGCAGCCTTCGGCGATGAGGGCATTACCAACAACCTTGCCGGTGGCAGGATCGTTAAAGTCGCCAACATAGTTGCCGCCAACGTTTGCACCGGTGACATCGGTACCGGCATAAGAAGCAATTTCAACAGTCTGGCACTTGATTCCCAGCTTGGCGTTTGCATAAGCTACACCAGCCTCAAAACCGTACTGGTAGTTGACGTTAGAGGGGTAAGCAATGCCGTTGACAACAGCAACCTTACCGGTCTTAGACTCCATGGCAGCAGCAATACCGGCAAAGAAACCACTCTCCTGCTCGGCAAACTGCATGGCATACATGTTGTCAACAACTACTTCGGCGCCGCTTGCATCGGTGGGGAAGGAATCAACCAGGATGAACTTCTTTTCGGGGTTCTCCTGAGCAATGACACCAACACCGGCAAACTGGAAGCCGGGGGTAACAATGACATCATAGTCGGCTACAACGTCAGCTACGGCAGGAACAGAGTTAGCAATGTCTTTTTCCTGAATAGCGGTTACGGTAGCGGTGGGGTTGTTCTTAATAAAGTTGAGAATACCGTTGTAAACGTCCTGATTGAAGGAACCATCGTCAACGCCGGAAGGGCTGGTGATAACGGCAATCTTCATACCGGCTTCTGCGGGTGCGGATTCAGAGGCAGAAGAGGACTCGGAAGGAGCGCTGCTGCTGGCGGGAGTGGAGCTGCCGCAACCGGCTACAGCCAGTACCAGGCAGACAGCCATCATAACGGCCATAAGCTTTTTCAACATTTTCATTTTCCTCCTAAATTTTAGTACTTATCAGTACAATTGCCAAAACGGGCTTATCCCGCAATGCACCCACATTATACCATTGTGACTTTGCTTTTTCAATAAGCCATAGTGTACAGGGTTTTACCAAAAACAAATTTTTTTTTGATAAAGCATACTGCATTTTTAAGAAACTGTGTCTAATATGTGTACAAAAAGGCAATTCATCGTTTTTTTTGTAGCAATATGGCTATATTACCAATAAAAATTGATAATTTATTCAAAAAGCTTTTTAAGGCTTTCGGTGTAAGGAGCACGGCAAATACCCTTTTCTGTCACTATGCCGGCAATAAGGCTGTGGTCGGTAACGTCAAAAGCCGGGTTATAGCATTTTACATCAGCAGGCGCCATGGGCTTTTCATAGAACTTGGTTTTAATCTCCTCGGGATCACGCTGTTCAATCTCAATCCCCTCACCGGTGGCGCAGTTTAGGTCAATGGTGGAGGTGGGGCCCAGCACATAAAGGGGAATACCATAATGCTTGGCCAAAATAGCCACAGTATTGGTACCGATTTTGTTGGCGGTGTCTCCGTTGGCGGCAACACGGTCGCAGCCTACAAAGCAGGCATCGATCCAGCCATTTTTCATCACCACAGACGCCATGTTGTCGCAGATAAGAGTAACATCGATGCCGGCACGGGCAAGCTCATAGGAGGTCAGACGGGCGCCCTGGAGCAAAGGACGGGTCTCGTCGGCAAACACACGCACGTTGATGCCCTTTTCCTTTGCCAAAAATAGGGGGCCCAGGGCGGTGCCGTAGCGGGAGGTAGCCAAAGGTCCGGCATTGCAATGGGTCAACACGCCGTCGCCTTCTTTAATCAGGCCCAGTCCGTATTCCGAAATGGCGCGGCACATAGCAATGTCTTCCTCATGAATGGCAACGCACTCCTGTGCAAGACGCTCCACAATGGTTGCGGGAGCGCTAGCAGCATCCTTCTTGGCAACAGCCATCATGCGGCGCAGCGCCCAGCTTAAGTTAACCGCAGTGGGGCGGGAGGAGTTGAGATAATCGGCTTCTGACTGAAGCTTTTGGCAGAATTCTTCGCCGCTGCTTGCCTGAATTCCACGAGAAAGCACATAAAGACTGTAGGCTGCACAAATACCAATGGCAGGGGCCCCACGCACCCGCAGAGAGTGAATCGCCTCAAACATTTCTTCGCGGCGGCAAAGGGGGATGTATTTAGTTTCGTTGGGCAGCAGTGACTGGTCAATGATGATAACAGAGCTATGGTCGTCTGCCAAACGGATATTGTCCATATGGGTAACAGCTTGGATATTTTCCATCTTATTTTTCCTTTCCAAACGCGTAAATTACTATTTCAATTTTTAATGCAATAAGTATAATCAATAAATACTATTTGTTTATTGTAAGTCTCTAAAGTCAAATCCCGCTTTAAAAGCACGGGAGGCAAAAGCATTCTGCCAGTCTTCTATGGTAAACAGTTGAATGCTTGGCAGCTGAATCAGCCCTCTCTTGAGTAACCGCAATGCCGGAGCAAAGGGGCCACAGCGGCTGCCCCGCAGTGTTACCTCGTTGACCACAAAAGAGGAAAGATTCATTTCCTTCACCCCTGCATAGGTGCTTTTGAGGATAATGGTACCGCCGTGGCGTACCAGTGCAGCGGCAGAATCAATGCCTGTAGGAGAACCGCAGGCATCCACCACAAGCTCAAAGGTACGGTCAGGCTTTAGGGTGGTATTGGCAAAGGAAGCAAACATTTTCAGCTTATCCTCGTTATGCCCCACCACGGTAACACCTGCTCCGTTTAAGGCAAGCACCTGGGCAATCATATAGGCCAGGCGACCATCTCCAATCACACAAACCTCTTCATTGGGCGGAATGTGGGTCATCTGTGGAATTTCCAAAGCGGCGGCCAGCGGTTCGGTGTAGATGGCAGCTTCATCGGTAACTGCATCGGGAACCGGGTGTATCAGGTGGTTGGAAAGGGTCATATACTGGGCAAAGCAGCCGTCCTTGTGGGAAAGACCAATGACTTTGCGCTGGGTGCAATGGCGCTCCCGTCCTGTACGGCAATAAACGCATTGGCCGCAGCCGGCATTCAGCTCCCCCACCACACGCCGTCCCACCAAAGCCGGATCGTCAGACTGTTCTACCACACCTACAAATTCGTGACCCATGACACCGGTAAAATCCGGTTTATAGCCCTTCATCACCTCTCGGTCGGTGTTGCAGATGGCAGCTAGGATAATACGGATGAGACTCTCCCCCGCTTGGGGCTGAGGCATGGGCAGGTCATCCCGAAAAGATGCTTCCTGGCCGTTATAAAACAGCCCCTTCATTACAGCACTTCCTTAATGGCGACAATGCTGTTGGTGACCAGCTTGGTAAATTCTCCTGCTACGCGGTCGGCGGTTTCGCTGACCTCCTCATGGGTGAGGGGGGTGTTGCTCATGCCGCAGGCAAGGTTGGAAATGCAGGAAATACCACAGACTCGCAGGCCCATGTGGCGGGCGGCAATGGCCTCGCAAGCGGTGCTCATACCCAGTGCGTCGCCGCCCAGGGCACGGCACATACGCACCTCTGCAGGAGACTCAAACTGCGGGCCGCTAAGCTGCAGATACACGCCTTCATGGAGAGTAATGCCGCTGGCTGCTGCGGTTTTGCGGATGACACTGCAAATTTCGGTATCATAAATATGACTCATATCGGGGAAACGTGTGCCCAGCTCCTCAACATTTTTTCCCACCAGCGGAGAAGGCACAAAGCAGCCAATGTGATCACGGATAAGCATAAAATCACCGGCATGGTAGCTAAAGTTGGCACCGCCTGCGGCATTGGTTAAAAACAGCACCTTGGCACCCAAAAGTCCCATAAGGCGGGTAGGCAGAACCACATCCTGCATGGCATAGCCCTCATAGTAGTGTACACGCCCCTGCATGACCACTACCTTTACCCCCTGAATGGTGCCAAAAATAAAGCGGCCTTTGTGCCCCTTTACGGTAGAAACAGGAAAACCCTCAATATCCTTGTAGTCTACGGTGGCCTCAATCTCAATTTGAGCAGCGTAGTCTCCCAGACCTGAGCCCAGAATCAGCGCCACCTCTGGTGTAAAATCGGTTTTTTCCCGAACAGATTTTAAACAAAGCTGCAGTTTTTCATACACGTCCACGGCATTGTCCTCCTTATAATTTTAATATTTGTATTCTTATCTTTTTAGCCATATCCGGCTGATAAAAGGGCCGTTTTACCCTGTACCAGCCTGTTATCAGTAGCTTATCACATCTCAGCTTTAAAATCCATACTTGACCGGGATGTTCCGGACAGGTATCATGTTACTATAGTCACTTTTACCTTTGGTGCAAAAAAATCTTATTACCCACTGAAGGTAGGTTTGGTCTACCATTGTATTCACCTGTTAAAAAGCATTAATATATCAGAAAGCAAGAGGTTATCGCTATGGATTATCGTGAAATTATCATCAGCTCCGGCAAAAAGCTGATTCATGAGGGCTTTACCGTGGAAACCTGGGGCAACATCAGTGTGCGGGGTGAGGACGGTCTTGTTTATATTACCCCTAGCGGCATGGATTATGATACCTGCACTGTGGAGGATGTAGTAGTTATGAATCTGGAGGGGGCTATCGTCTCCGGAACCAGAGTACCCTCCATTGAAAAAGGTTTGCACCTGGCGGTGTATCGTGCCCGTCCCGAGGTAAAAGCCATTGTTCACACCCATCCCATTTTTTCCACCGTTTTTTCCGCAATGGGTGAAAACATCCCCCTTGTTATTGACGAGGCTGCACAAGCCCTGGGCGGAGAGGTCAAAACCGCCCCCTACGCACTCCCCGGCACCGAAGCTTTGGCACAAAACTGCGTAACAGCTCTGGGTACCGAATCCAACGCCTGCCTGCTGCAGTCTCATGGTGCTGTCTGCGTGGGTGCATCTATGAAGCAGGCCTTTAAGGTTGCCCGTGTGCTGGAGATGACAGCAGAGGTTTATTATCGCATTCGTTCTGTGGGTGGTACCTATCTCCCCATTACCGGAGAAAACATACAGGCCATGAAGGATTTTGTGACTCACAGTTACGGGCAGCCCAAATAAATTTTTGCCGAAACTTCTTCTTGCACAAAAGCTTTTTTCCTGTTATTCTTATGGCAGTGTCCTGTTTTGTTCAAAAATTGGTTAAAAAAACAATAAAAGTAAGGAGCCTTTGACGATGCGCAAATAATTTCTGCAAACAAGTACACAGCAGTCCTTGGGCGATGATTTCTTCATCGTTTGTGTTTGCTGTGTCTTTGCAGGAAGTATGTGCATTTTCAAAGGCTTTGTTTTTTGGTTGGTGCATCTGTCCCCTATTGCTGCAGCACATTCGTGTTTTGCCGTTTTTAAGGGTTCACCACACCGTCCTTCCGTATTACAAAAGCCGCAGGAATGTACCTTCCTGCGGCTTTTATCTTTTTTTAAAACTAATACTAAAAAAGTTTTTTTAACGCCTAGGTGAGCAAATTAAATCATCCACCTGAGCAAAAATACGGAGGAATCCTTATGTCTGTTGTTAACATAGAAAACCTAACCTTTGCCTATGACGGCAGCTACGATAATGTTTTTACCAACGTCAGCCTGCGCTTTGATACCAGCTGGAGGCTGGGGCTTACCGGGCGCAACGGAAGAGGAAAGACCACCCTGCTGCGGCTGCTGACGGGGCAATATCGCTACTCTGGTTATATCGCCACAGATGCCGCATTTGAATACTTTCCATATACAGTAAAGAATCCACTTGATTGCTGCCTGCACATTGCAGAAAGTATGAATCCCCACTGTCCCCTCTGGCAGCTGGAGCGAGAGCTACGCCAGCTGGATATGGACCCGGAGGTTTTACAGCGATCCTTTTATACCCTGTCTTGCGGAGAACAGACCAAGCTGCTTCTTGCCCTGTTGTTTTTAAAGGATAACAGCTTTTTGCTCATTGACGAGCCCACCAATCATCTTGATATGGCAGGGCGTCAGCTGCTGGGCAAGTATCTGAGGTGCAAGGAGGGATTCTTGCTGGTTTGGCACGACCGCGCCTTTTTGGATAGCTGCGTAGACCATATG
>JAEYXR010000021.1 GCA_023431215.1 Bacillota bacterium | reverse complement strand
GTTTATAATACCAACATCGGCGTTTTCTTTCGGTTTCATTTTTCTCAGTGTTGGGTTGCTTTTAGGTCTATCTTTTATTCGGTTTTTATTATTATCCACGATAAATTACCCTTTCCGCAAAAGAATCCTTTCATTAAAGTATTTAGACTTCAGTAATATCTCTTGTCTTGTGTGTTTCCTCAGAGGTACATCCGCTTTTCTTTTTTACCTGCCGTGACTTGTGCTTGGCGTTACCCGATGTTGATAAAAATTGCTTATCTGTTGGTTCTTTTTTCATAAAAACACTCCTTTGGATGCCAACGTTTCAATCTAAAACATAAGGGCTTATACTATTCTCCAGCGGGTATAATAGATGGGTGTGAAATGGAAGATACCATCTCATGTGTTTCTATTATTTGTGTCGTAGATTGTTTTATTCGCATACACCTAGAGGGCATTGAAGTACACCGAAAGGGACGGTAATAAATGATCATTGAAGCGGTAACCATTAAGCTCTATGCGCCTTGGGTTCACTCCTTAAAAGAAAAACGTATGATAGTAAAGAGCTTAATTGATAAAACGAAGAACAAGTTCAATGTTTCAATTTCTGAGGTGGATGAGCAGGATGTTCACCAGACTATTGTGCTTGGGCTGGCTTGTGTCACCGGTACCATATCGCATGCCGACAGTATGATTGATTCGATACTGACGTATATTGAGAACAATATTGATGCTCAAATTATTAATGTTCAGCGCGAAATCAGGTAAGCAGATATTTACTTTTTTACAAGTTTTGCAACCATTGCAGCTCAGAATAAAATGAGAGTCGCTCATGATGTTTAAGTTGGAAGTTTGCAAAATAAATTTACCCCCGAAGTCTCGAAAGACTCCGGGGGTAAATTTATGCCTCTGCTATATTTCTGAGGACAGAAGTTATTCCATTAACATAAGTATCAATGTCGGTAGACAATCTTGGCAAATTTTCATAAACACCATCCATTCTTTCACTCTTAAGCCATTAGACTAAAATAGGCTTGATGGCTTATTTTGCATCAGCACTAAAGTGATAAATGAGTTTATCCTGCTGTTCGTCATAGGCGCAATAGGTAAAGCACTTGGCATCTTCATGGCCATTTTGCTTTCTTATGTTTCCTGCCATGGTTTCTAGCTGGGCAAATCTGTGCATCCGCTCTTGCAGAGTAATATCCGGAATAACCACTTCCACCAAAACAGGCTTTTTGCACCTTAGACGGCCACCCATAAATACCACCCCTTCTCCTTTATGATATGGATGATTGAATTTGTCCTACTACTTTTTTGCATAGCTAATCGCTGCTGCTAGGTCTTGCAATTTCTTTAAAATCCGGTTAAAACGATGGCGTTATTTGTCAGTAATAATGCCATCACAGGTGGCCACCATCAGCTCATTACGATAGTTTAAAACTTCGTTTACTTACTTTTGCAGTTGGAATACTGCTGTGGCAAATCTCTTGTTGTAACCTTCTGAAATATTTTGTGTGCCAATTCTACGCCCATCATCATATGCTGGCAGGCCGGATAATGTGTATGTACATTTCTATTATGCAAATAAAATGAAAAAGAAAATAATATTAATATTGAGAGATTATAACAAAGAGCGGGGGTGTCTTATTGGCTGAGCAATTTGATATTATCTATGCCAGACAATCGCTGGAACGGCCTGACAGCGTTTCTATAGAAGCACAAATTGACCAATGCAAAAAACTGACTCAAAATGATATCATGATTTTTAAAGATGTGGGCTACTCCGGCAAAAATACCAACCGTCCACAGTTTGAAAAAATGATTGAACAGATAAAGTCGCGTAAAGTCAGAGCCATCATTGCCTACCGGCTGGATCGTATCACTCGTAACATCATTGATTTTGCAAATCTTCTGCAGCTTCTGGAAAAATACAACGTACAATTTATGTCTGCCACCGAACAGCTTGATACCTCCAGCCCCATTGGCCGCGCCATGGTTTATATTGTCATGGTGTTTGCTCAGCTGGAACGAGAGACAATTGCAACCAGAATTGCTGACAACTATAAGTATCGCGCACTGCAGGGGCTCTACATGGGCGGTAACACGCCTTTTGGCTACCAAGGGGCTAAGTTCACCATTGACGGTAAACAGGCCTCCATGCTTGTTCCAAGCGACAGAGCAGAAGATTTGCAGCAAATCTTTGCCGACTTTATTGCTGGACATAGCTTAACCAGTATCGCTCATAGAATGAACCGTGCCGGCAAGTTTACCGGCTCCGGAAAACAATGGAGCAGTAACGCTATTAAGCGAGTGCTTACAAACATTACGCCCTGCTGTGCAGATTCCAGAATATATCAATATCTGAGCAGTAAAGGAATACATATCTCAAATTCCATTGATGACTTTGACGCTGAGCATGGAATGCATCTTTTTTTTAAAACCAAAAACAGAAACGAAGCAACAGACCCCAGCAATCATATAGCCGTTGTTGGCATTCATCAGCCGCTTATCAGCTCAGATGAGTATATTACCGCACAAAGCATCCTGGATAAAAACACCGTACAAAACCTTGGTAAACGTTCCCAGGCTACTTTCTTAAACGGCATTGTAAAATGTAAGTGCTGTGGCAAAAGTGTTGGCATCAAATATACTACAAAGCCAAGTGGCAGCATCTATATTTACTATTATTGCCGAGGCCGCAGCCAGTCCGGAGTCTGCCATAACAGAAGCTTTATTTCTGCATCGGATTTTGAAAATCTTATCCTGGAAGCTTGCCGGCAGCATATTAATACAATCATGATTCACAGTGGTGCAGATTCTTTTACTGACACCTCCACCGTACCGGATGAAGCAATAAAAATTAAAGCACAACTTGATAACCTTCTTAACAACATTGGTAACGGTAATTCCATTGTGGATAGCCTGTTGACCAAGAAAATTACCGAGCTGCATGAGCAGCTGCAAAAGTGCAAGGCACCTGCTCAAATGCAAAAATATGCACATCCGGATATATACTGGATTAAAAAGCAGTTGGATAAATTTGAAAGCCTTAACATGGATCAAAAGGCTTCTGTCATACGTTCTATTGTTGGTGTAGTGTATTTGGATGAGAACGGTCAGGTAACCATCGAATTTGCATTATAAAGACATAAACCAGCATAAACACTTAGTTTATGCTGGTTAGTTTATTACTAGGGGAGTTTTTACACCAGTCTGCACTACTGAGTTTCTTGCCCTTGCCAGGGCATTCAATCAATTTGAAGATTTAGGTGTGCAGCTTCTGGGACTTAGCATTGACAGCAACCCCTCCCATTTGGCTTGGGTGTACGCCATTTACATGACTACCGGTGTGCAGATACCATTTCCTATTGTCGCTGACCGCACCGGAGATATTGCCCGGATGTATGGTATGATTGCCCTTGCCACAAGTGATTCAGAAACCGTCCGTGATGTGTTTATTGTTGACCCCAACCAAAAGATTCGTGCAATCTTGGCTTACCCGCCTACCAATGGCCGCAGTATTCCCGAAATCATCCGTTTGGTAACTGCCTTGCAAGTCACCGACCGTGACCACGTGGTAACACCTGCAAACTGGCAGCCAGGGCAGCCCGTCATGGTTCCACCGCCTAAAACCTACAGTGAACTGCTGATTCGCCAAAATAATCCCTCAGCACAAAACTTAGTGTGTGAGGACTGGTTCTGGTGTTATCGCCAGCTGCCGCCTCCCTCTGAAGAATAGGGTGGTGCACCTATGGAAAACATTCGGATAGGCAGTACCGGCCCCACGGTGGAGCTTGTTCAGCTTGCACTTTCCCGTGCCGGTGCAGACCCCGGAGTTCTTGACGGAGATTTCGGGCCTTCTACCGAGGATGCAGTCATCCGCTTCCAAGCCAAAGAAGGTCTGGTGGACGACGGTATTGTCGGCCCTCGCACCTGGGCACAGCTAACCCCCTATATGACGGGTTACGTAGAACATCAGGTAAAGTCCGGCGATACCTTTTACACCCTTGCAAAGCAATACCAAACAACAATGGATGCCATTGCCACGGCAAATCCTACCATTGAGGCTAAGCATATTCCCGATGGAGCTAACCTTATCATTCCCCTTGGCTTCCCCCTGGTGCCTACAAATATCAGTTTTACTTCTCAGGTTCTTCGGTTTGTACTGGAAGGATTACAGGCACGTTATCCTTTCATCGGCTCCTCTGTGATAGGCCGCAGTATTATGGGGCGCCCGCTCACTGCTCTTGTTATTGGAAAAGGGCGTGTATCAGTAGGCTATAACGCTTCTCACCATGCAAATGAGTGGATTACCACTCCGGTGGTCCTGAAATATCTGGAGGACTATGCAAAGGCTTATGCCACAGGCAAAAAAATTGGTGGTGTGCTGGCAAAGGAGCTCTATGACAATATCAGATTAGTACTTGTACCCATGGTAAATCCAGATGGTGTTGACCTTGTAACCGGCTTCTTTAAGCCCGATAATTACTACTTTAAACAAGCGCAAACCATGGCCAGAAATTATCCCGGTATCCCTTTTCCTTCCGGCTGGAAGGCAAATATCAACGGTGTTGATTTAAATTTGAGCTACCCTGCCGGCTGGGCCAATGCCAGAGAAATAAAGTTTGAACAGGGCTTTACCGAGCCAGGCCCCCGCGATTATGTGGGCGTCACGCCTCTTTCTCAGCCGGAGGTAGTGGCGATGTTCCTGTTTACCCTGACACAAAATTTTGCTCTTACCCTCTCTTACCACTCCCAGGGTGAAATCATTTACTGGCGTTATCTGGATTACCTTCCCAAGGATTCTCTTGCCATAGCACAGGAGATGGGTAATGCCAGCGGCTATTCTGTAGAAGAAACCCCTGCCGCCTCGGGCTATGCCGGATACAAGGACTGGTTTATCCAGCAGTATAACCGACCCGGTTATACCATTGAAGTAGGCCGCGGCGTAAACCCCCTGCCTCTGAGTCAGTTTGATAAAATTTATAATGACAATGTTCCCATTTTAACCATAGGCATGACTTCTATGATACCCAGTGCCGGCACTGTTCTTCCTCCGGCTACCGCCACTATCCCAGCTCCCAAGGAGGATTTGCTTAGTAAATACCTTACTTCCCAAAGCCTCATTGAGGGGGCACCGCCCTTTCAGGAGGAGGATATGCCGCCCAGTGCACCCTTGCCTAAGGCTGCTCCTACTCAAACAAGATTTGCCCGCTGGTTTAGATAATTTCATACAGCCAAAAGCCCTTCACAATGAATGTCCCTGCAGGGTTTTTGGCTGCCTTTACATTTCTATTGCCGATAAATACACGGTGGCTTGATTCAACTTTTAGGTCCTATTTATTGCATTATTGCTGTAAACAAGTAAATAAGTGAAACAAAAAAACCACAGGTCGGCTGTAAAAGCCAATCTGTGGTTTTTTTTGGTGGACACGCTGGGGCTCGAACCCAGGACCTCCTGCGTGTGAAGCAGGCACTCTGACCAGCTGAGCTACGCCTCCATTTGTTTGGTGCTTGACTATTATACTATAAAAAGCTTTTAGAATCAAGATACTTTTCATTATTTTTACATGTTTCCCCTTTTGTTCCTCTTTTGGGCAGCATTCATTGACTTTTTGCAGGTACAATTTTATAATTTACATAGTAAAAGCAGCCTGTGCCGCGGACAGGATGAGCATCTGCTGCGGATTTTATATTTTTATGGCTGGCAGGTAAGCAGAATACCCCCTGAATGGGTATGCTATGAGTAAGATGCTTACGCTGAGTAAAACAGAAACCTCTGTTGGCGCCAAGAACCAATACGGCATGCCGCTTGCCGAAAACGCGGCCGCTGCGAGAGCCATTTGCCGCCGCAAAGCCTTGCTTTTGGGCATAAATACTCCGCTGAAAAAGAAGGACGTTATGAAAGACGGATTTATTACGGTAGCCGCAGCCTCTCCTGCGGTACGGGTTGCAGACTGTGCAGCCAACACCAAAGAAATCATAAGCTGCATCATCAGTGCCGCCGGACAGGGTGTCAAGGTTCTGGTACTGCCGGAGCTTTCCATTACCGGCTACACTTGCGGTGACCTCTTTGGTCAGCGTTTATTGGCAGATACCGCACAAAATTGTCTGCTGGAAATTGCAGCAGCAACCAAAGAGCTTGAGCTTGTGGCAGTGGTAGGCACTCCTTTGCGCCACAGCTCCAAGCTGTATAACTGTGCCGCTTTTCTTTCCTGCGGAAAAATACTGGGTGTGGTTCCTAAAACCTCTTTACCTAATTATGCGGAATTTTATGAAAGACGGCAGTTTACCCCTGCACCCAACGGCATAACAACAATGGAGCTGGGAGACCAGCAGGTTCCCTTTGGCACAGATTTGCTGTTTCGCTGCAAGGAGCTGCCTGAGCTTTGCCTGGCTGCAGAAATCTGTGAGGATCTTTGGATTCCCCAGCCTCCCTCTGGTCGCCATGCCCTTGCAGGAGCAACCATTCTTTGCAACCCATCTGCCAGTGATGAGCTTGTGGGCAAAGCGGAATACCGCCGCCAGCTGGTAACAGGGCAATCGGCCCGACTGCTTTGCGGCTATGTTTATGCCGATGCCGGCATAGGTGAATCTACCACAGACCTGGTTTTTGCAGGGCATAATTTAGTCTGTGAAAACGGTGTGCTCCTTGATGAAGCAAAGCCTTTTTCGGGCGAGATGGCAATGAGCCAGATTGATGTGCTGCGCCTGGCTACCGAGCGTCAACGCATAACCAGTTGGAAGCCTTTGGACGACGGCTACACTGTGGTAGAATTTTCCCTTCCCCTTACCCAAACAACCATAACCCGCCCTGTTTATCGCAGGCCCTTTGTCCCCGATGACCCCGCCACCCGCAGCCGCAGGTGTGAAGATATTTTGACCATGCAGGCTATGGGACTGCGCAAACGTCTGGAGCACATTGGCAAGGCTCCTGCCGTGGTGGGCGTTTCCGGGGGTTTGGATTCCTGCCTTGCGCTATTGGTTGCTGTGCGTGCCATGGATTTACTTGGGCAGCCCCACGAGCACATCACCGCAGTAACGATGCCCTGCTTTGGCACCACCAAACGCACCCGTGGCAACGCTGAAGAGCTTTGCACCCAACTGGGGGTTACGCTGCGCACCGTGGACATTAAAGAAGCGGTGGACAAGCACTTTGCCGATATCAGCCACGACCCTGACATCCATGATGTTACCTACGAAAACAGCCAGGCAAGAGAGCGCACCCAGGTGCTGATGGACATTGCCAACCAGATAGGTGGTATTGTCATAGGGACAGGTGACCTTTCTGAGCTGGCCCTTGGCTGGGCCACCTACAACGGTGACCATATGTCCATGTACGGTGTCAACGCTTCCATCCCCAAAACATTGGTGCGCTATCTGGTGCAGCATGTGGCTGATTCCTCATCGCAGGAGCTGCGCAAGGTGTTGACAGATATTTTGGATACTCCTGTCAGCCCTGAGCTTTTGCCTGCCCATGACAACGGACAAATTGCGCAGGTTACCGAGGACTTGGTAGGTCCTTATGAGCTGCACGACTTTTATCTTTACAATATTCTGCGCATGGGTTATTCACCCAAAAAGGTATACCGTTTGGCCTGTCTGGCCTTTGAAGGAACATTTGAACCCCAAACGATACTCCAATGGCTGCGTGTTTTTTACCGGCGCTTTTTTGCGCAGCAATTCAAGCGCTCCTGCCTGCCGGACGGCCCCAAGGTAGGCAGTGTTACCCTTTCTCCAAGGGGTGACTGGCGTATGCCCAGTGACGCCTGTGCCACCCTGTGGCTCAGTGAACTGGAGTCTTTATCCTGACCGAAAGCGGGTGACCTATTGCCTCTTCTCATTACTGTTTTAGTAGCCCTATTGGGCGGATGGCTGGGCAAAAAATGCCGTTTGCCTGCAGGGCTGATGACCGGAGCATTGGTGGGCGTCATTGCCTATAGCTTTTTTACACAAGACGCTTACTTTCCTCAAGAATTTAAACCGGTGGTACAGCTCATCAGCGGTGCCTTTATCGGGCTTTGTGTTACCCGTCAAAATTATAAAGAAATGAAAGCCATGGTGCGCCCCTTGGCAGTATATTTGTTTTTGCTGGTGGTTATCTGCCTGCCCAGCGGCATCATCATGTGTATTTTGGCCCCGCAGGTTGATTTTGCAACGGGATTGCTGGCCACTGCTCCGGGGGGCATTGCAGACATGGCGCTGCTCAGCTACGATTATGGCGCCAATACCGCCCAAATTACCACCCTGCAAACCCTGCGTCTGATGCTGGGTTTGGGTGTCTTTCCCTCAATCTCTCAGTGGTATATCGGCAGGCTGCATCGCGTGGGCAAACTGGAGGAAATTCCCATGGAGGAGGTTTCCCAAGCCACACAGGAGCCCGACCCGTCTTATGGCAAAAACAGCAGGTACCGCTTTTTGGTAACCGCCGCCATAGCCGTGCTGGGCGGCTTTTTGGGAGAACTCTCCGGTGTGCCCGCCGGTCCTTTGTCTTTTTCCATGGTGTTTGTGGCGGCCTATAATATCCGCACCGGTGCAGCTTACCTGCCCGGATGGATTCGCAAAACCGCACAGGTTTTATCCGGTGCTTTGGTGGGTGCAACCATCACTCGGGCAGACATTATCAATCTTAAATACCTCCTGCTTCCCTTTGTTCTTATTGTGGCGCAGTATCTGTTTATTTGCTATGTCGTCGGTCCTTTTATTGCCCGCCGCTACCACATTGGTGTAGATACCATGCTGCTGGCCTGCAACCCCGCAGGTGTTACCGATATGGCACTCATTGCTCAGGATATGGGCGGAGATGTATCAAAGGTAGCGGTATTTCAAATTGTGCGTCTATTTGGAACGCTTACTATCTTTCCAATCCTGATAAAGCTGCTGGTAGGCTGGTTGGGATAACAGGATATTCTGATTTTTCATTGGTTTTTTTCATGCATTTTATTTCCACTGTGGGCTATACTAAGCCCGAAAGGAGTGAAAACCAATGAATGCTTTACAATGTACCGCTGTTGACTGCGCTAACAACAGCTCTGGCTGCTGCTGCCGCCCCGATATTAAGGTAAGCGGCAACAATGCCTGTAACTGCGCCGGGACCCGCTGTTCTTCCTTTGAAGAGCGCAAGGAGGGTATTTATAACAGTACCGGTTTTGTTGACCCCAACCATGCATTGGATATTCGCTGCAGTGTTGGCAACTGCACCTATAACTGCCATGGCAAATGTGACGCCAATGATGTCTGTATTGATTGTACCTCCGGCGGCACCCAGTGTTCTTCCTTTGTTCCACAATAACAGCCTGCCCATTGGTATCCTTGGGTTGCCAATGCTTTGTAGCACAAGTTTAAACTAACGTTTCTTATGCTCAACCTCCCAAATCTTTTATATTTCAAGAACAAAGAATAAAATCACACCGCTTGGTAAGAAGCCCCAAGGTTTTCTGTTATGTGAAAACCTTGGGGCTTCTTTTTGACGCCTTAATGATGAGAATATTATTTTTTCATAATGGGAATCTGCAGCTCGGTGAGCCAGTCCTCGGGGCTTTCCTTGTTCCAGATTCCATCGATATAGTTTTCCCGGGGAGGCTGGCATACGGTATAGCCGTTTTCTTCTATCCACTGAAAAACAAAGGCATATGCTTTGGACAAATCTTCGTAAGCACCCTGATGCAGAACAGAGACTGCTGTAACCTTTTCTATTTTTTTAAAATGGATATCTCCAAAATCCGGCTTCATTTCTTCAACCGCTTCACAAAATTCTACATTGATATCTTTTTCCTTGTACTCACCATCCAAATATACAATAAAGCAATACGCGGGAACAGCACATTTTAAGTCGGGGTATTGGGCGGCAACCTCCGCACCAATGGCCGGAATCACCTGAAAGTAAGCGTTGTAATTGGGGATGGTCATACGCTTGGAATATACAATACATTCCGGCAGTTCTTTGATGGTTGCAGCATAGTTCATAAAAAAGTCCTCCTGCTCCTGTAAGATAAAATTGATTTGAGAGAGGCAGTTTTGAGTTTCGGTAAGCGCAGACTGCAGTTCTGCCCTTCTGGTCTCTAAAATTGGGCGCGCCGGGTTTCCCGCCAAAACCTGCTTTACCTCCTCCAGCGACAGTCCCACCTGGCGAAGCGCATTGATTTGATGGAGTGTTACCAGTTGGTTGGTGGTGTAAAGGCGATAACCTGTCCACTCGTCTACCTGCTGGGGCTTAAGCAACCCAAGCTCGTCATAATAACGCAGTGCCTTGATGGTGGTCTTGCTCATTTTAGAAAACTCACCGATTCGAAACATCATTTCTCCCCCTTTCCTGCAAATCCATCCTACAGCCTCCCCTAAGGGGAGAGTCAAGCAGAAAATTCTGCTATGGTTTTGCTGCTCCACTGCAAAATGCTTTGAGAGAGCATATCAAAGTTGGCAGGGTCTGTCAGCAATAGCAGCTGTTCTTCCTCGGGCAAAAGGTGCAGCAGACGGTGCTTGGCTGAAATAAAATCACAAGTCATACAAAAATGTTTGATCCGCAAAACAAAAAACAGAGCTTTTTGCAGGGCACGAAGAATATCAACATCACTTTCGTGAATATAGTTGTGGCTGCAGGCATGATAAATATTGCAGGCACCTGTGAGCACACTGCGGCGGGCTGCTTCCATGGTAAGCCGAGGCAGAACAAAATCCAAATTACCCACCAATACTCGAGTATCATAATAAAAGGTAAAAAGATCCGAAGCCTCCCAGTTTTGCAGCTCCTGCCTGCCCGAAACGAAGCCGCAAATTTTATCTCTATTCGAAGCTCTTTCCAATGTATTGTGGTAAGTATTCAAATCCTTTAGCTCTACTTTGTCTAAAATCAGCACCACATCAATATCGCTGCTGTCGGTGGCTTCTCCCCTGCCATAGCTGCCCTGAATACCGATGCAAACAATACGTTCCTGCCCAAAGGCGCTTATCATGGCTTTTTTATAAGCTTCCATCCATCTGTTAATATCAAAAGACATTTTGGTCATCCATTCTGCCGCTTTGCATCGGCACAAAAACTGATTGAAACTACATTGCTGGTCTACACAAAAAGCAGGGTAATACCACTGCGTTCTGTGATACTGCACCTTGTGCTGACATCACTTGGCACAGCAGCAGGATAGAGCGTATCCCACTTTTTGTCCCCTAAGGCTCCATGCACCGGCGGATATAATCTTCTGACACATCCATACGCACAGCTGCCTGCTCCACCGTCATGCCGCCTGCTAAAAAGCGGCGTACCACTGCCTTCATATTTTCTCCCACCTCAATGATGTGATAATCCGGATCATAAAATCTGACAGCACGTTGTCCCCAGCTGTGCTCCTTGACAGGGTGCACATAGCGGATGGTGTGGATGGCCTCCAAACGCTCTAAAAAGGAGTCCATATCGTCCTCTTCAAAATATAGCTCGGTGGCATTGTTGCCTAATATGATACTGCTTTGCTCCTTGTGGATAAAGTCCTTCCAGCTCTCCATGGTCTGCAAAAAAAGAGAACCTGACAAGGTGACATTTGCACCAAAATCTTCAGTAACTGTCATGCCCATCAAATCACAGTAAAAGCGCTTGGAGCGCTCCATGTTCCGCACAGCAATAAGCGTACCGCCGAATTTCATGCTTTTTCCTCCTTTTGCTTACCGGGCCATGTCTCTAATGGCTTTTTCCAACAGAGCTACGCTTTCCTGCCACCCGGCAGAGAGCTTGCCGCTGCCCTGTGCAAAGGTGGCCGAACCGCCACCCTTGCCGCCAAACAAGCCGTTGGCCACCTGACACAGATTTTTGCAGTCACCCTTGCCGCTGCTGCCTATTAAATATCCTACCCGTTCGCCGTCGGCATACACCACGGCGGCGGTCATATTTTCAGTTTTTAAAAGCTCTGTCAGTAGTTGCTTTGCTTCTTGAGCACCAATATCATTTTGGGCAGTGGCAACCGCAGGATAGTTACCCTGCGCTGCGTGGTCTGCCAGTAATTCCTTGGCACGAGCGGCCATCAGCAGGGCGGAGCGGGCACGCAGCTGTCCCCGCAGAGATGCCGCTTCCTCCCGCAGGTTGCTCACCGCAGCTAAAATGCCCTCATCCTTGGTGGAAAGAGCCGCACCCAAAGCCGAAATCTGACGGTGCTTGCTGCGGTAATCCTCAATGGCACGTCCGCCGCAGATAAACTCGATGCGCACGCCGCCTTTGTGGCTGTCCTGCCGTAAAATTTTAATGGGACCCACCTGTCCGGTGCGGCTGACATGGGTGCCGCAGCAGGTGCAGACATCGCCACCCTCCATGGCCACAATACGCAGAAGGCCCTCTACTTTTTCAGTCTTTTTACGCATGTCCAGGGTTTCCAGCTGGTCATCCTGCCGCCAGAAGGTGCTTACGGGCTTGTCCTCCCAAACAATTTGGTTGGCAAAATCCTCGGCGCCGTCCAACTCCACCTGAGTAAGCGCACGGGTAAGGTCTATGGTCACCGTATCGCGTCCAAGATGAAAGCCGATGTTACCCACGTCATACTTTTTCCAGATGGCATAGGACAAAATATGCTCTCCGCTGTGCTGCTGAATATGATCTAACCGACGAGCCCAGTCAATTTGTGCCTCTACAGTTTCTCCTACCGTCAGGGGCGCATCTACCGTGTGGTAGACCACTCCGTCACGCTCTGCGGCGTAGCTCATGGCAGCACCGCCTAAAGTTCCTGCATCGCTGGGCTGCCCGCCCCCCTCAGGAAAAAACACTGTCTGATCCAGCACAACCTGCCAGCTGTCACCCTTTGGGCTGCACTCCAGCACATTGGCGGTGCATTGGGTTAAAAATGAATCTTCCTCGTAAAGCTTTTTTGTAGCCATCCTATACTCCTTTTTGTGGTAGTTTTCTCCCATCTGTTATTGTTCCTTTGGGGCCTTACCGTATTGCGTCATCAGTGTATCGGTATCTTTTTGCAGCTGTAAACGCAGGCTGCTCATGTAGGGGGTTGCCTGGGCTTCCTCCCAGCCATAAATACGGTTAAGGGTAAATTCCAGCTCCGCCCAACTATCTAGAGATGATTCATTGTGAGAAATGACTGCCTCCACCTTGTCAATGGCATGAAACAGTTTTGCCTCGGGGGTCTTTTTTTCTCTCATCTCTAAAAATAAATCTGCCAACTCCTGACGCTGAGAGCCATCCAGCAGCTCAATCAACCCGGCAACGGCTTTTTCTTCCGTTTTTTCATCCTCGGCTGTCTTTTCAAAGCTGGGAATGTCTCCGGTAATGGCTTCTCCCAAATCATGCACCAAGCACATGCGGATAACCTTGTTGCTGTCCAATTCCGGGTGTTCGTCTGCCAGCAGCATTGCCATGAGCGCCGCACGCCAGCTATGCTCAGCTACGCTTTCTTTTCTTCCGCCTGACGTTTCGCAGTGGCGAGTATGATATTTTAGTTTGCTTGCAACTGCCAAAAAGGCAATGAGCTGTTTTGTATCCATCTTAAGTCCTTCCTTTTTTCCTGGGTAAATGCCCTTGGTTATACTCTACAAAAAATTGTATTGTTTATGAGCCACAGGCTCTAAAAGCTGTTGTATGTAGATGCTTATGACAAAGAAACACCTTTACTCTTAGCACTATACCACAACAGTAATCCCTGTTACAAGAGCAGGTTCGGATGCTTTGACAAATCTGCGGGTATCCCCCATGGATAAGCATTGCACCCACTGCATCGATGTAGTATACTGAAGTATATTAACCTGTTATCAAGTATTTTTTTACTTATTTTAACCATTCAGGGGGTACAAAACTATGAGAGCAGTCGTTACCGTTATTGGCAAAGATATGGTGGGTATTCTGGCTAAGGTAGCCAGCGCCTGTGCCACAGCCGATGCCAATGTCATTGAAGTCACCCAGTCGGTACTTCAGGATATGTTTGCCATGATTATGCTGGTAGATATCTCCAAGCTGAATATGGAGTTTGACCATTTTGCTTCCTCCATCGACGAGATTGGCAAGGAGCTTTCCCTTTCCACTCATGTGATGCATGAGGATATTTTTAATTCCATGCACCGCATTTAAGTACAGGAGGGCTTTTTTCCATGCTTGAGACCAAAGATATATTAGAAACAATTCATATGATTCAGGACCAAAACCTGGATGTACGTACCATTACCATGGGTATTTCTCTGCTGGACTGTGCCGGTAGCGACACTGACGTGGTGGCCGACAAGGTTTATGATAAAATCTGCCGCTATGCCAAGGATTTGGTCAGTACCGGTGAGGCCATTGAACGGCAATATGGCATTCCCATCATCAATAAGCGTATATCCATTACACCAATTTCACTACTGATGGCTTCCTGCGGCGGAGACCCTGTTAAGCTGGCCCTTGCTTTGCAGCGGGCGGCAGACACCGTGGGTGTTAACTTCATCGGCGGTTATTCCGCTTTGGTACAAAAAGGTTTTGCCCCCGGTGACGAGGCTCTGATCCGCTCTATTCCCGAGGCGCTCAGCCGCACCTCCAACATCTGCGCTTCGGTGAACGTAGGCTCCACCCGGGCGGGTATCAACATGGACGCAGTTGCCCTGATGGGGCATGTGGTGCGCCAAAGCTCTGAGCTGACCAAAGATAACGAATGCATTGGAGCCGCCAAGCTGGTGGTGCTGTGCAACGCCCCCGACGACAACCCCTTTATGGCGGGTGCTTTTCACGGCGTGGGGGAAGGCGACTGTATTATCAATGTTGGTGTCAGTGGCCCTGGTGTTGTGCGTGCCGCTCTTTCCAAGTGCCCCAATCATAACATCAGCGAGCTTGCCGATGTCATCAAGCGTACTGCTTTTAAAATTACCCGCATGGGTCAGCTGGTGGGTACCGAGGCTTCCCGCCGTTTGGGCGTACCCTTTGGTATTGTAGACCTTTCCTTGGCCCCTACTCCCGCTATAGGTGACAGCGTTGCCCACATCCTGGAGGAAATGGGTCTGGAAAGCTGCGGTGCTTGTGGTACCACTGCTGCACTGGCTATGCTCAATGATGCTGTCAAAAAAGGCGGTGTCATGGCATCTTCCCGGGTTGGCGGCCTTTCCGGTGCGTTTATCCCCGTTTCAGAGGATGCCGGCATGATTGCCGCGGCCGAGCGCGGTGCACTAAGCATTGAAAAGTTGGAAGCGATGACCGCCGTATGCTCCGTTGGTCTGGACATGATTGTTCTGCCCGGTGACACCCCCGCTGAGGTTATTTCCGCTATCATTGCCGACGAAGCTGCCATTGGCATGGTCAACCACAAAACCACCGCAGTGCGTGTGATTCCTGCTATTGGCAAAAAGGTGGGGGACAAGCTCAACTTTGGCGGCCTGCTGGGCTACGGCCCTGTGATGAAGGTCAACACCTTCTCCCCTGCCAAGTTTATCTCCCGCGGCGGACAGATTCCCGCTCCTTTGCAGAGCCTAAAAAACTAAAAAACAGTGGGCAGCTATTATTTCTTAAGTGCATTCGGGCCCAGGTACCTAATACAATGCTAAACAAGAGCCGATGTCTGGTTGGACATCGGCTCTTGTTGTTGAAAAGGGATAGTAAGTAAAAACTAAAAACACAAGTCCCATATCACTTATGCAAGCATTTTTAAGAATCAGTGCTCCATATTTTAGGAATCATTGTAAAATTGCTGTACTGCATAAAAAACCTTTTCAGCTCATCCTTATCAAAGGTTCCGTTCTTTATAATAATTTCCTGCTTTTTGCCGCCCAGTTTGATAAAGTACCCTGTTTCTTCATAGCCTTTTTTCAAATAGAACCTTTTCCGTCTTTGCCTTGTTTCTAAATCCGGTACAGCTTCGTCGCATGGTTCAATGGTAATAATGATCTTATTTTGTGGATACATAGCCTGTATTTGTTCTAATATTCGGCTGCCATATCCTTTTGAACGAAGAGTTTCATCCACGGCAAAAAACATAATCAATGTTTGTTTTTTAATAGTTGCCATATACACAAAGCCGCATAAGACATCTTTGTCGTAAAAAGATAAAAACTCGGTATTTCTTAGATAAGACATGATTGTCATCATCCAAAAAGGCATTCTGTCTTCTTTGAGAAAAGATGAGGTATAAATTTTCTTTATCTCATCCTGATGGACGCTTTTCCGAATTTCCTCTGTTCGCAAGCTCACAATAAAGGTCTCCCTTCTCTCTTGCAGATATTACCAACCATTACTTGATATGCCGTACCTCCTGCCTGTATGCGCTTTACTGCAGGGTACATTCCGGCGGTGGCAGGTAGTTTTCAAAAATGATAGCGTCATAATCCTCACCCAAGCCTTGCTGCTCTTCCTCACTTCGCACTGTCCATGCCACAGTGGGAGCGCCAAACAGCCTGCGGCATGCCCAAAATCCCAGATTATGCCTATCCTGGTGGCAGTAAGCAATAAAATGGGGTCTGCACAAAACATTGGTCAGCAGGTATTTGGCAGCAAAATACACGGGGTCACCCCTCCACTTTTCTTCCTTGGCATAATTCATAGAGAGAACACCTCGGGGAACCTGAGGCACATGCTTGTAAAGCCATCTTACCACAAAAGGGTGGAAGGATTCTATACAATACTTTCCGCGGTAGCCCTCAAGCTGCACCATCAGAGCCTTGCAAAGCTGGGGGTAGCGCTTTTGATACTTAATTTCTATAATCAGTGGGACACGGCCGCCAACCACCCTAAGCACATCCTCCAGTAGCGGGATTCGCTCCTTGGTATTGCCAAGGCGAAGCTGCCACAGTTCATCCATGGTGCTTTGGCTGACATTGAGCTGCTTCCCACACATTCTTTGGGTGTCATCATCGTGAAACACCACCAAGCAATGGTCTGCTGTCAGCTGAACATCCAGCTCTATCCCATAGCCGTTTTTTACCGCATTTTCAAAGGCAGGCAGTGAATTTTCGGGTATGCCTGAATCCTTATTGTGCAGTCCGCGGTGGGCATAGGATTTTCTTGTCAGGGTTGCCATGGCTCTGCGGGCATTGGGTGCAGGCAGCCACAGAAAAAGCAGCAAAACTATGGTTGCTGCTAAAAACCAAAATAGCCAAAACATGTAGTCAGCCTCCTTATTGATAAGAGCGGTACCGCACGATTTTAGTTGATTTGCCAGCGGTAATTTGTGCGGCGTTGCCTAAGGTAACTTACAAAAAGCGGCCACTCCCACCCGGTGAGAAGGCCGCTGTCATGATTGTGCAAAAAACATTCTGCTAAATATCAATACCAAGGAACTCCTTGACCAATATTCCTACTACAAAAGAGAGGGCTGCCACACTCAGGCTGATACAGGCCATTTCGGTAAAGCGCTTTTTAAAGGGCAAGTCCTTGGCTACCGAAATATAATAGGTAAACCCAAAGATGATGGCTACCACAATAACCAACATGGTGATCAGCGCCGCCACAAAGCTTTGGGCAGGAAACACCAGATAAGGAAGCACCAGCAGCACCACCGCCACCAAGTACATGACACCGGTGTAAATGCTTGATTTTAAGGCATTTGGTTCGCCTTCAGACCGTGCCGAAAGATACTCGGAGGATGCCATGGAAAGGGTTGCCGAAATGCCGGTAATTAACCCCGACAAAGCAATAAGCCGGGTGTTTTGTAAGGCAAAGCTAAGACCAGCCAAAGTACCCGTCAGTTCTACCAGTGCATCGTTTAAGCCCAGAACCATAGAGCCCACATACTGCAGCCGCTCTTCATCCAGCATGGCAATCAATGCTTCTTCATGGCGCTTTTCTTCTTCTCCAATTTGCCGTGCTTCCGGAACTTCCTTTGCTACCGTTTCGTACGCAGACGAGGCGTTATCCTCACCCTTTTCCATAATCTTTAGGGCAAAAGTATACCCAAGCACACGGCTCAGCAGGCTGTACCACCAAATTTTAAGCCTGGGCAGCCTTACCTTTTTACCGGTGTAGCTTTGCCACAGTTTACCGTGAGTTTCTTCTTCTCTGGCAATGCGCAGCAGCACGTCCCGGTCGGCAGGCGCTTTCACATGCTGCGCAATACGCAGGTAAATTTCGTGTTCGGTAAGCTCATTAAGCTGAAATTTTAGCAGCTGTTTTATCGTTTGCTCCGATAAAACGGGTTTATTGGCGTTCATAGTTACTTTGTCTCCTTTAAAACAGTACCTCAAATTGGGGCTGTTACCAAACAAAACTCCGTAGAAAAAGAGAGCGATTTTTTCGGCAGATGAAACAAAAACCACAGCTTTGCTTTGCAATGTCGGCTCTTACGCTCCTATGGAGCGTTAATTGCGCTTGCAACCGCCGAACTTGATGTATCACCGAGGATTTTTGTGAAATATACCGGAATAAAGCGCCGAAGTTTTTCAAAGGGAGACTTTGTCAATAACCCCAAAAGCATATGTCCTGCTCTGTAGACAACAAAGCAGGACACCGTGGGACTTCATCCCTTTTTGGTTATTTATCATATTATATCATGAGTACACAGCGTCATGATATAATTACATATGTGCTCTCTGGGCACGCGCGTAAACGCGGCACAGCCGCATGGCCTAAGCAATAACCATTCTACGGCTATTGTATCACGATTTCTTCACACTGTCTACTGATTGCACAGCCCGAATGGCATCTGTTATGGTTTTTTCCATGGCTTCCTTGCCGTATTTATCTACCTCTGCCTTACTCTTTGGGCCGTGGGTAATACAACCTGCTCCGTTGATGCAGCCGCCCTGGCACGCCATACCCTCAATAAAGTTTTCACTCAGCAAATTTTTACCTGCCTTAAGCAATGCCACACGGCACTCCTCAATGCCGTCGCACACCAGCGGCTTGGCGGTAAAGGTCTCTGTGGGAATTTCCAGCTCCCGCAGTGCTTGCGCCACGGCATCGCTGAGGCCTCCGCTGCGGGCAAAAATGCGCCCATAATAGGAGGCGTTGTCCAAGGGAGTTTCCTCCAGGGTATCCACTTCAATGCTACGGCTGTCCAGCAGTGCCTGCAGCTCCTCAAAGGTGAGGACACAGTCAACATAGTCCCGCACCTTTTCCAGCTTTACCTCATGTTTTTTGGCGGTGCAGGGGCCAATAAACACAACTTTAGCGGTGGGATCCGCTTTTTTGATAAAGCGTCCCAGCTCTGCCATGGGTGACAGATTGTGAGAAACGTGCTGCGCCATTGCGGGGAACTGTTTTTCAATATAAGTAACAAAAGCAGGGCAGCAGGAGGAGGTTAAGAAGCCTTTTTCCGCCAGCTCCTGTGCTTCCTTATAGGCAACCATGTCGGCGCCAAGTGCCACCTCAATTACATTGTGAAAGCCCAGTGCGCGAATACCGCTTACCACCTGACCAATTTTGGCATAGGAAAACTGGCTGACAATGGCGGGAGCTATAATGGCATAGGCCTTGTAGTTTGTATTGTTTTCAGAACCGCGGAGAATGTCGATGGCATCTACAATATAGGATTTATCCATGACTGCGCCAAAGGGGCACTGATAAACGCAGGCACCGCATTCCATACATTTGCTGCGGTCGATATGTGCTTTTTTATCGGTAGGGTCCATCTTGATGGCGCCTATTTTACAAGCCTGCTCGCAGGGGCGCACCGCCTTGATGATGGCACTGTAGGGGCAGCCCTGAAGGCACTTGCCGCACTCAATACACTTGTCGTGGTCAATGTGTGCCTGGTGGTTTTGAATGGTGATTGCCTGAACAGGGCAGTTATCCACACAGCGGTGAGCAATACAGCCACGGCAGGAGGCCGTGACATTAAAGCTGTGTACAGGACATTCATCACAGGCAATATCCAGCACTTCTACAATGGAATCTTCTTTGTCGTCCAAGTTGCCTCCCATGGCCATACGCACACGCTCGGTAACAATGGCACGTTCTTTATAAACACAGCAGCGCATGGTGGCTTCCTTGCCGGGGATAATGAGCTTGGGAATATCGTAGTAAGAGCGATCCAGCTTGTCCTCATAAGCAAAGTTTGCCACCGCTCGCAGTACCTTGTATTTCAGCAGCTGCACATTGGTGTCAAACGTTCTCTTTTTTATATCCATGAACAGTCACCTTATACCCTCTCTGACTTCAATCCCTTTGGGATTATTAAAATAATTCTTACTATTAAATTATCTTCTATAAAAGTGCTATTGTCAAGGAAGTGTCATTACCATCCTTTTTACCGTGTATAGCATTTTTTTGTAGAAAATGACAAAATTGCGCTTTAATAATAGGTCATTTCTACCCGCTTACCCATCTGTTCCAGCAGCTTAGACAAATCTTTGATGAGCCTCATCTTAATACTGAGGCCTATGGGCAGATTGGGGTTTTGATGGGCGGGATTGATGGCACGGCCAACATAAAAGCTGATGTCGGTGGCCTCTTCAAATAGCATACAGGCAATTTGTGAGGCACCGTCTTTGCCGCTGCGCCACCCGCTGTCTGTATCCTGAGTAGAGATATACTTTTCGGCCAGCTCCACCACCCGGCTTAAGGTAACAACGCCCTCTGTTACAAGGTCTACCCCTTCTATGCTGCCGGTGGGCGGAATTTTGGGGTCGTAATAATCCAGACTGGTGCGAATGGGTTTGTCCAAAAACCTGCTGACAATGGTAGAGGTAGTGCCACCGCATACAATATGCTTGCCTTCTTCGGCAAAAAAACGTGAAATAATGTCATGGTCATCGGCAGGGTTAACAGGGGGACCAATCATCAGCCCCACATGCTGGCGTCGGCGCAGGCGCAGTGCCGCAACGGTGGTGTCATCCCCGGGCATATCCATATACAAATCTCGGCAGGCGTCACAAATGGTAGCCGCCATAGATTTGGCAGACATATCGGGGGTGTATTTACGCTGAGCGTATTCTATAATCTCCGGCTCCTGCCACCCAAAGTTAAGGACTGTGCCCACACCTGCGTGGATGGCACCGTCACTCATCATAATAAACAGGTCGCCTATTTTACCGTCAAAGCGGGTCTCGTAAATATTTTTTCCGGCTATTACCCGCTTTTCGGCATCATAACATATTGATTTACCGTCTCGCAAAATAATAACGGAGGGATTATCAAACTGGGTAATATTGACCTGACCCGTATACTTAAATGCCTGTAAAATGGTAAAGGTAGAGTAAGCCACCTTGCGCTGAGAGCATACAGGCAGGGTTTGGGCGATGGTGTCCACACATTCTTCTATGGGCAGGCCGCTTGCCAGCATGGTAGAGATAATTTTGGAGGTAAGGGTGGACAAAATATTGGCCTTGACGCCGCTGCCCAGCCCGTCTGCAAGCACCATTAAAAAGCTGTCGTCCAAATTGATACATTCCACACGGTCACCGCACAGCTCCTCGCCCATTTTGTTCAGGCTCAGCCAGCCCGACTCAATGTAGAGCTTTTTATTCATGGGTCTTATCCTCCATGTAAACCGTTTGCTTCAGCTTGGTTAAAGCAATTTTAGTTTCAGCGGTGGTCTCACCCAAAAGGCTTGCAATCTCCTGCACAATGCGCATCTGTTTTTCTATAATACGGTCGGTAACTTCTACGGTCTGGCGCTTAAGCTCCTGGCTCTTTTCGGCCTCACGCTGCTGCTTGGTCACATCTTTCATCAGCAAAATCAACAGCTTGCTCTCAATATCATACACAATGGTTTCTTCGGCAAAACGCCGGGGGCCTTCCAGCCAGATGGTCTTATCCCGGATACTCCGTCCGTCATCCAGCACAAACAAAAAGTCGGTTGGGTCCATAATATCGCTGACGGGCTTTTTCAGCAGCTGGTCAGGGCGCTCCAGGCGAAGCAGCTTACAGGCAGCACCATTGATTTGCTGCACAATCAAATCTTCATCCAGCACCAAAATAGCGGTGGGGGTACTGCTGATGACCTTATCGGAAAAAGACTCCGCACGCTCCATCATATAAGGCAGGCACATGGTGATTTCCGCCTTACCGTTGTATACAGCCTTTGCCTTCTCGCGGCAGGTGGGATAGCCGCAGCAGCCGCAGTTTAGCTCCTGTTCGGGGCTAAACTTGCCGGTCTTTTCCAAAATGGCCCGTATCTGGGCTTCTCCGGGGTTATTTTCCCGCACCGGCAGTGCAGGAATAGCCCTTGCAAGCTCCAAAACAAGCTCCGTAGGCTCAAAGTCTTTGTTTTCCATATGATCGGGGTAGCCGGGGGCTGCATAATCGGTAACCTTGTTGTGGCACTCCAGCATACCACCCCTAAAGGAGCGAACCATAGGACCACCAATGCAGCTGCCTTCGCAGATGCTCATTTCAATAAAGCAGTGGTGCAGACCGCCCCCCTCTACGTCCTTTAGCGCCGCAATACATTTTTGCGGGCCGTCTACCGCATAGTAGCGGTAGCCTGTACCCATGCGGTCCATGCTTTGAATAATACCGCCGGTTTTGGGAAAAAACCTGCTGCGCCGTTCACTTTTATCACAGGAAACAGCAGCAGGCTCAACCTCGGCATCTTCCAGCCACTGGCGCACCTCTTCAAAGGTCAGCACACAGTCCACCATACTGTCGTCCTGTTGTGCCTCTCCTTTTTTGGAGATACAGGGCCCGATAAACACCACAAAGGCATCCTTATCTCTTGCCTTAATGTGCCTTGCATGTGCTTCCATGGGAGACACCACCGGTGCCAAACAGCCCACCAGACCGGGAAAATATTTTTGCACCAAGCTTACCACCGAAGGGCAGCAGGTAGAAATCAGAATGTCCTGGCTGCCCTCACGGATGATTCGCTCATATTCCTTTTTTACAATGTGAGCACCCACTGCAGTTTCTTCGGTCGCGGCAAAACCCAAGCTACCCAGTAGGGTGCTCATCTCCTCAATTCCCTCTACCGAAAAATCCACAATAAAGGAGGGGGCAACGCTTGCCACCACACGGCGTCCCGCTGCCATGGCAGCCTTAACCCTAGGCAGGTCGATGCGTACCTCCTTGGCATTTTGGGGGCAGCTTACCACGCAGCGTCCGCAAAGAATACACTCATCGCCGATAATGCGTGCCTGCTGTCCGGAAAATTCAATTGATTTAACGGGACATTCCCGTATACATTTATGGCAGCTTTTGCAGTTGGCTTTTTTAAGACCCAAAATTTCCATGGGGCATCCTCCCTACTTATTTACGTGCGCAAATTGGCTAAACAGCCTTGCATGGCCATGGTAATTGCTTTCCCCTGTTTTCAGCTTAAACCGCAGCAAGAAAAGAAGGATCCCATGCTCAGGCAAAAAGGCAGCAGGTGGGACAAGGGGCTTAAGCCTTGTCCAACGCCTGCTCAAAAATTTGGGTTATATTGTTTTTTGTCACTCCGGTGATGATTTCATCATCGATCTTAATGGTGACTCCGTCGGTGCAGCGTCCCAGGCAAAAAGAAGCACCCAGCTCTACATCATCCTGTAATTGATGCTGCAGAAGCAAATCCTTAATTGCTTCTATGATGTCGTAGGAGCCTTTCAGGTGGCAGGAGCTGCCGATGCAGACCGAAATATTCTTCATCCCAGTGTCCTCACTTTCGCTGTTAGATCAATTAGACATTGTGTGTAATTATTACACAAGTCTGTAGAGCAAATATAAAAACTGTTTTGGGTTTCACCGTAAAGCACAACATATTATCTTTGTATATCTGTCATTTTACCCTATTTTTTTGTGCTTTTCAATGACTTACAATAAATTTGTGATTTTTTTCACAAATAATGATAAAAAAATACCCCTGCTTAGGCAGAGGTACCTGTTTACCTTATCAACTACTTATTTTTACCCATGCCTATCTCAATAATTTGGGCACAAGTAAATTCTTCCTTGGGGCCCAAACAAATAATGCCCTGTTTTTTGGTAAGGTCTCCATGGGCATCTACAGAGTCACCAATGCCGTACCAAGGTTCAATACACAGCAGTCTGGTGTCATCCTCAGGTGCAGACCAAATTACGGTATAGGGAGAATCGGTACCTCGTATCCGAATATAATCTCCGGAGGCTTTTTCTTCCAGCTGTATATAAGAAGATTTTATATCCTTTAAAACCAAGCTGTCAGAAAAACCACCCTTTGTAACAGGAATAGAACCATGCTCAAAAAACACCGCTTCCGCTTTGTTTTCAAAAAGGCCACCGGGACGGGCAAACAGGCGAGTCATGGTCTCTTTCTGCTCAAATACCACACGATACTCTTCGGGCTGTGTTCCTGGAACAAAGGGACAGGCCAGACCGGTATGAAAGCCAATGCTGAAATACATAGGAACCGAACTGTAGCTGATGACCTTATGTTTACAAAGTATTGTATTTTTTTGGAGTTGATAAGTGGTTTTAAGGGCAAACTGATAAGGATACTTTTGCAGGGTTTCAGCGCTGTGCTCCAAACGCAATACTACAATGTCATGGTCACGGCATACCAGCTTATGAGGCATGTCCCTTGCAAACCCATGCTGTTTCCCAAAATATTCCTTACCATCAATGAGATAACGGTCGTCTTTTAATCTTCCGCAGTAAGGGAATAGCACCGGGGCGTGGCGCGGCCATACCTGAGGATCTGCCTGCCACAGACATTCCCGACCGGTTTCTTTGTGAAAAACAGACACCAGCTCTGCGCCAAAGCTGTCAACTTCTGCTCTAAGGGTAGAATTTTCCAATGTCACAAACATAATTGGTTGCCCCCTCTAAAACTCTCCAGCAACAATAAGGTTTGGAGCAAAATTATTTTAATTCGACAGATACTTTCTTCTTACGTCTAAATTTGCCAATTTCATTGGTAAATCATTGACATTCAATGGGTAGTCATATACTATAAAAATAGCAAAAAACAACTATTATTTACGTTTATGCCCCAGTATAAGCCTGAAAAAAGAATTCCAAAACCTCCTGGAAAAAGCATCGCAAAGTATTAATTTTTACCTTTGCCAGCCAAATCTATTAAATTAATGCAAAAGCTTTATTTTTAACAGATTTTTAGTATTACCTTAAACATCTATAATGATAAACGATTTTAAAGGGTATTTCCAGAGGTTTTAAAAGTTTTTAATAAGACAAAAAATAGAAAACGCCTTTAAATTACTCCTATTATTTGTTTAGTTTGACATTTTTCATCTTCTCATCCGCTTGTAAGTAAGTCCAAGAACACTTGACGTGTGACTTTATTGTGCAAGCTAACTTCAGTTACAGAACAAGCAATCAGTCTAATGATGATAAGCAAGGCAATTCTGTTGTTTGTGTAACACCGGAATTGACCATAGAACAGGAGAAGGACTGCATCATGGCAAATATTACAATTATCAATGCACGCGCCGTAACAGGCGGACGCATTACTACCTGTAACCTGCGTCTGGCAGAGGGCAAAATCCGCGGCATTTTGCCACCGGGAGATACTTACGGCAAAACCTATGATGCCAAGGGGGCCCTGGTGCTGCCGGGCTTTATTGACCTGCATACCCATGGCGGCGGCGGTCTGGATTTTCAAACAGCAGGCGCCAAAGAGATGAGCACTATCCGGGATATGTTTGCCTCCCGAGGTGTTACCTCTTTTTTGCCCACTGTTTTGGCAGATACCGAAGAAAATATGCTGCGGGCTGTGCTTTCCATTGCCAAGGCCAAACGCACCTTGGGATGTCCCCAAATTGCCGGCATCCATCTGGAAGGGCCTTTTTTGTCCCGGGAATATTGTGACGAAGTGATGCCGGAAATGCTTCAAACTCCTTCTTACGCTTTGTATCGTCGTTTACAGGATGCCTCTGAAGGCATCATTCGTGTGATGACCATCGCCCCCGAACTTCCTGGAGCCGTTCAGTTAATTGACAAGGTAAGCAGTGAGAGCGTACGGGTTTCTTTGGGACATACCGGTGCTTCTTACGACACAGCTGTCAGTGCTATTGACGCAGGCGCCATCAGTGCAACACACGTTTTTAATGATATGCAGTGGATGACTCCCGCTGCGCCTTCTGTCTCTACTGCGGTACTGGAAAGTGATATGTTCTGCGAAATTATGTGTGACAGCCGCTATCTGCACCCTGCCACCATACGCCTGCTGCTGAAAACCAAAGGGCTTTCCCGCCTATTGGGCATTACAAACAGCATTTGCGCTGCCGGTTTGGATGAGGGTATTTATCGCCTTGGCACACGGGATATGATGATTCGCAACGGACAAGCCCAGCTGCTGGAAAACGGAAAGCATGCAGGCAGCACCCTTACCATGATGGAGTCTATGCTTCGTTTTATGGAATACACCGGGCTGCCTTTGGAACAGGCTATTCTGCCCTTTACCGAAACCCCTGCCCGCTTTTTGGGGCTTTCTAACCAAAAGGGCAGTATCAATGTTGGGCGCGATGCCGACCTTGTTGTGGTGGACGACAATTTTAAAGTTCGCACCACCTTCTTTGCCGGAGAGGTTTTGTACAACGCTACCTAATCTGTCCAACTGCACTCCTATCGTATCAATTTATCAGTTACTGCCATACTGCCAGTACATTTTATTCAAGGGAGCATCCTGTATATGATTACCTACCAACAGGTGAAAGACAATCAAGACATTAAAGTATATATAGAAAAGGCCGACGAGGCACTTACCGCTCTGGGCTTTACCGAGCATAGCTTTGCACATATGACAAAGGTGGCTTTTAATGCCCGGGACATCTTGCTGACCCTTGGATATCCAGAGCGTGAGGCAGAGCTTGCACAAATTGCCGGCTATCTTCATGACATCGGCAATGTTGTTAACCGTATTGACCACGCCCAAAGCGGAGCTGTTATGGCCTTTCGTATTTTGGATAATATGGGTGCCGATGCAGAGGATATTGCTGTTATTGTTTCGGCCATTGGCAACCACGATGAGAGCACCGCGTTCCCCGTCAACGCAGTTGCTGCAGCGCTGATTCTTGCAGACAAAAGCGATGTCCGCCGCAGCCGTGTGCGCAACAAGGATATTGCCTCCTTCGATATTCATGACAGGGTAAATTATGCTGTCAAGTCTTCCAGTGCTGCTATTTCAGAGGATAAAACCGCCTTTGTTTTGACCATTGATATTGACACCGAAATTTCTGCCGTCATGGACTATTTTGAAATCTTTTTGCACCGTATGCTTCTGTGCCGCCGTGCCGCAGAAAAGTTAAATTTAAAGTTTACCCTTGTGGTAAACAACCAGATTGTATTATGACAACACTGCTGGAAAAGCATTTGCCTGCACTTGACAAACCACAATCCCCACAACAGGCGGCTTTTGCCACCATTGAGGGTATCTGCTGTTTTCCGCAGGCCGCCCGCCAGCCCTTGCAGCAGCTGACTCAGCTTTTTGTACAAAAATTAGGCCACAACTTGTCCGGCCTGTATCTCTACGGGTCTTTGGCCTTTGGCTGCTGGAACCCGCTTAGAAGTGATATGGATCTGCTTGCTGTCATTCATGAGTCCTTGACCGTAGACCAAAAAAAGTCTATTTTAGACAGTGTAGGGGCTCTTTGGCATACGCTGCCCGGTGCGGGGGTTGAGTTTAGCATCATTTTGGCGGATGATGCCGCAGCCCCTTTTTGGCCTCTGCCCTATCAGCTCCATTATTCCAAGGGGTGGCGCAGTATTTATCAAAAGGATCCTATTCAGCTATGCAACTATAATTTTAAAACAGACCGCGACCTAAGCGCTCACCTTACGGTTGTGCGGCAGCATGGTGTAACACTGGCCGGCATGGCTCCTCAACAGGTCATTGGCCTGGTGCCCGTGCCTCATGTTCTGCAAAGCATTTGGTGGGAAATCGGCACTGCACAGGCAGATATTTTGCTTGCACCCACTACGGTTATTTTAAACCTGTGCCGTGGTGTTGCTTTTGCCAAGGATGGCCTGCTGCTGAGCAAAGAACAAGGCGCACATTGGGGTGTTCTGCAATATCCAGAGTGGAAATGGCTTATTTTCCGTGCTTTGGAGGATTACAAGGGACGGTACCGGTACCAGCTGGAGGCTCCACAAGCCAAAGC
>JAEYXR010000078.1 GCA_023431215.1 Bacillota bacterium | reverse complement strand
CCATTGCGTAAAGATAATTTAAGAACGTACGGCTGAATACCCCATGTTGATAGGCAAAATCCTGATATCCCTTCAGCGTTGCAGAATCAAATACTTCGATACAAACGCAGCCGCCCATGATGCGTATTTCTTTCATACGAGGGTCGGAGAAATCACACAGTTCACGCCTTGTAATGGCTTCAATTTTGCGTATTTTAGAGAGGTAATCCTGTTTTTCAAATAGCTCGATAGATTTTAATGCCACACAACATGCTAATGCATTGCCCATAAATGTCGGCCCGTGCATCAGCGCGTGAGTGGGATTGTCATCATAGAACCTATGATATACGTTACGATTGGCTACCGTGACTGCGTGCCCGATATAGCCTCCGGTTAAAGCCTTGCCCAGCACCAAAATGTCAGGCAGAACAAGGTCGGCAATAAAACGGTTTCCGGTACGGCCAAAGCCGGTGGCAACCTCATCAAAAATCAGTAATATGCCATATTGGTCACAAAGCTCTCTGGCTCTTTTTAAAAAAGATACATCATACATGCGCATTCCACCGGCACCCTGCAAAAGCGGTTCAACAATAAAGCAGTTCAATCTGTCGTGATACTGCTCAAATGCTTTTTCAAGAGCTTCTATTTGGGTGGGAATATGCACAACATAGGGGCTTTTGCCGTAGGCATTGAGGATAAAGTGGTAATCCTCATCGTCTCCCACTTCCATTGTCTTAAAGGTATCACCGTGATAGGCGTGTTCCAGTGCCAAAACCATTGTACGCTGTGATTCTCCGCGGTTCATGTAGTATTGCAGTGCCATTTTTAAAGACACCTCAACGGCGACACTTCCCGAATCAGAAAAGAAACAATAATCCAGATCTCCGGGCAAAAATTCTGCCAATTTTTCAGTCAGCTTTAATATAGGTTCATGTGTCAATCCACCCAGCATAACATGAGAAAAGTTATCGGCCTGTTCTTTTATTGCGGCGGTTAGTTCCGGGTGCTTATAGCCGTGGATAACGCTCCGCCATGAGGAAACTGAGTCAATGAGCGTTTGATTTTCTGTATAAAGGTATACACCGCTTGCATCAATTATTTTATACGGTGCTTTCATGGTTTTCATCTGCTGGTAAGGATACCAAACCATCTTTGTTTCCCCCTTGTTATTCATAAAGCGATGCCAAGGCATCGGCATCCAAGTCCAGCGAAGTATCACCGTGGTGGACACAGGCAAGCACCTTAAGACCTGTCATAGATTCGCACATAAATTTATTATCTTCTTCCATACAATTGCCCGGGTGAAAATGATTAAAAATAATGCCCTTGACGGGGAGATTCTTTGTACGCATATATTCTGCAGTTAGCACTACATTGTTAATCGTTCCAAGACCTGCGTCTGCAACAATCAGGCTGGAAAGTTTCAGTTCTTTCACAATGTCATCTAATCGTATCTTTTCATCATCAAAGCAGATGGGACATACAATACCGCCGCTGCCTTCCATGGTTACATACTCATACTGCTTACAAACATTTTGAAAAGTTTGTTTAACCACTGAAAATTGCACATGATTTCCCTCTATGCGAGAAGCAAGATGAGGAGAAAGCGCATTTTCATAGACATACGGACACATAGATTCCAGAGACTGTTCAATGCCCGATATCGTTTTTACATACATGGCATCGCCCGGAATGAGGCGTCCATCTGCTCTTCGGTTGTTGCCGCTCATGGCGGCCTTGTAATAGGCTGCGTTTTTTCCGATTTCCTTTAGTTTTTTTACAATCAATGCGCTGACATAAGTTTTGCCCACATCAGTGCCTGTTCCGGCAATAAACAAGTTTTTACTCATTGCAAAGGCCTGCCTTATACCCCAATTTTGTAAGAAGCGCCAGATCTGTCCTTACTGTAATCCCCGATGTGGTAAGCATATCTTCGGAAATAGCTGCATTTGCGCCAGATTTAAAGCAGCTTTCGCCCTTGTCCTCCAAAAGCCCTCTGCCGCCTGCAAGTCGAATGGATGCACCCGGCAATAGGAATCGGTATACCGCAACAATGCGCTGCATGTCTTCTGCCGTAAGCTTTAAATTCTTTTCAAAAGGCGTCCCAGCAATGGGGTTAAGCATGTTGACAGGTATGCTATTAATACCTAAACTACGCAGTGTCAGGGCCATATCAATGTGGTCCTCTGGCGTTTCGCCAAGCCCCATGATACCGCCGCTGCATACAGTGAGCCCCGCCCTCTGTGCAGCCTTAATGGCGTTTATTTTATCCTCGTAGGTGTGCGTCGTGCAAATCTGTGGAAAAAAGCGTCTGGAGGTTTCCAGGTTGTTATGTACCCGTGTTACGCCGGCTGCCCTTAAACGTCGATATTGCGCTTCGTTTAGTAGTCCGAAGGAGATGCAAACGGAAATACCCACCTCGCAGCAGATTTGACGGACAGTCTCACACATTTTGTCCACTTCCGCGTCAGTAAGACGCTTGCCGGAGGTGACAATGGAATAACGAAATACGCCCTGTTCATGATTGAGCTTGGCGTGTGCAACAATCTCACTGGCCGGAAGCAGCGGATACTGTGCGGCACAGGTATGGTTATGGGCAGACTGAGCACAGAATTTGCAGTCTTCGGAGCAGCTGCCGCTTTTTCCGTTAATTATGGTGCAGATATCAAACTCATCAGCACAAAAATGGCGGCGGATTTCATCTGCTGCGCGGCAAAGCTCTTGCAGCGGCTGAGAGTAAAGCTCCAGTGCTTCTTCTTTTGTTAGTTGCTTGCCGCTCAAAACTTTTTCTGTGGTTTTTTTTACAAATAACATTACCATCACATCCTGTTTTTTTTCATAAGGGGAATCAGTCTTTTTCCAAGAATGGAGCCAACAATGCACAGCGCAATATCTCCGGGCACAGCCAGAATAAAGCAGTACAGAAAAAGCGGCCACAATCCAATGGGATTTCTAAGATAAAAATCGCTAATGAAATAGTAGTAAACCATTCCAAACAAATAGACGATGAAAAGTCCAATAAAGGTTGCGGCAAATAAGCGCTTAAAGCTTGGATGGGAAACCTTGTTGGCGATGTTTCCTGTGACATAGGCGGCAACGGCGAATCCAATGAGATAGCCAAAGGTGGGTTTGAGCACATAAGCAAAGCCACCGCCCTCAGCAAAGACGGGTAAGCCAAGCAGCCCCATTAGAATATAAACAGACACAGAAGTAAAGCCAAGCGGCCCTCCCAGCAATAATCCGGCCAGCATGGTAAAGAGAAATTGCAGAGTAAATGGAACCACGGGGATGGGAATACGGATAAATGCACCCACGGCTATGAGTGCTACAAATAACGAACATAATATCAATTTTTGCGTTTTATTTTTATTCAATATTTTGACCTCCCCACAAATGGTTGTACCGTCTAGGGAATCCCCCCAACTGTAAACTATTATAGTATAAAAACATATATTGTCAACTTAAATATTAAATAAAGTTTACAATACTTGAAGCAAGCTAAAAGCAATTGTACGTAAGAGTGACAGGGCTATTTAGCATACGTAAGATTAAAAAACCCCCTATATTCAGTTAAATATAGGGGGAAGATGTGTTAAGAAGTTACAAGCTTTTTGAGAAATGCCTTATTTCTCTATTCAAATACGCACAATCTCATCATTGCATAAGCTTTTTTCAAAAGAGAAGGATGTTGCACGCCAATAGTGATAGGAATGAGATTTATCTTTAGAGGCGGAGAATACGTTGGCATACTACTTGATGCATTGACATTGCAAAGATAATGACTCATCAAATATAACCTATGAAATGGGCCTAGATGCAATAAAACCTCAGGCTGCACTGGAAAATGAGATAACAAAACGAAGTAGGCTATAGGCAGTTAAAAAAGAAGATTAGGTGTTATTACAAAAATATATAGACAATAATATACAAATTAAATAAAATTTTGTAATGTTTTAAAAAAATATTGATAAATGCATTATCAAGTGCTAGTATATAGTTATATTGTTAAACAATTAAACTTTATAGAATGAATTGTGGTAATACCAACTTATTTTTAAAGGAGTATCTTCCTATGAATATGCCGCAAATAGTCAATGAACGATTATCCGACAAGGTTGTTCATCAAATCCTTCAAATGGTAAAGGATGGTCAACTAAAGGCGGGCGATAAACTCCCTAATGAAACCGAATTGTCAGAGCAATTAAACGTAAGCAGGGGAATTCTCCGTGAAGCTTTAATTTCTTTGCAATGCCAAGGCTTTATTCGCAGAAAACCAAAAGATGGAACTTATTTGACAGAGGATGCACAACAGCTTCTTCTTTCTCAGGGAGTGCGAGATAGCATAAAACGAGCAACTGTTGCAGATTTGCTTGATTTTAGGTCGGCGTTGGAGCAGCGTGTGGTGGAAAGGGCAATTGAACGCGCCAGCGACGAGGAGCTTGCGGAGCTTATGCAAATTTTAAATGAATCCGATGCTTCAAATTCAGACAACGTAGGGTATTATTTTCACTACAAGCTTGCTGAGGTTTCTCAAAATCCGTTTTATATGAATTTTATAGAAACTTATTATGATTTGATTCGTGAGTTTGCAGATAAGAGTCGCAACAATCAGGAAAGAAGCGAACAGGTAAAGCAGGAACATTTAGCAATTGCCCAAGCCGTTTGCCGACGTAATAAAAAAGCTGCCTCAGAAGCTGTGCGGATTCATTTTGAAAATGCAGATAAAAATAATTTTTAAAGAGGCTTGTAATGATTCAGCAAGAAAAACATGCAATTTTTTTTGACTTGCAAGGTACATTGGGTGGGGAACCTTTGGGAGATATTTTAGACTTTACCTTTTATGAAGGGGCTAAACAGGCACTGAGCCTTGCCGCTCAATCAGGGTTTCTATGCTTTATTATCACCAATCAAAGCCATATTGCTAAGGGCCTTCTTACCATGGAGGAGTTTGAAAGCAATATGAAGCAGCTGCAGCAGGAGATAGAACAGGAAGGCGGAAAAATAGAACAGGTTTATTGTTGTCCTCATCTGCGGGTGCAGGGTTGCAACTGCAAAAAACCATCTCCGCTTTTTATAAAATCAGCCATGGACAGAT
The DNA here is from genome assembly GCA_023431215.1 of Bacillota bacterium. Lineage (GTDB taxonomy): Bacteria > Bacillota > Clostridia > Oscillospirales > Ruminococcaceae > Angelakisella. Next base: position 33,113 of record JAEYXR010000078.1, on the reverse strand, counting down.
ATAATTTAAAACCTGAAAACTGCTGTGTAATAGGCGATATTGGACAGAGCGACATGTTAATGGCTCAAAACGCACGCACAAAAGGAATATTGGTAAAAACCGGAAATGGTTTAGCCAGTTTGACAGTAAACAGGCAAACATGGTCAAAGTATACCCCCGATTATATTGCAAATGACGTATTTGATGCCGTTAGATGGCTTACTCATAATCAACCATTTGAGAAAGACAGGTATCTGCAATGAAGCCATATAAAATTTTGTCTCCCTGTGCCATTTTGGGATATGGTTTTCCGGAGGAATCGTTTACATTAGGCATAAAGGAGAAGCCTGATGCAATTGTAGTAGATGCAGGGTCTACTGATGCAGGACCCCACAAATTAGGTCTTGGCATAGGCATAGTCAGCCGCCAAGCCTACAAAAAAGACCTGCAGCATATTTTAAAAGCTGGGGCACAATTAAAAATTCCGGTAATTATTGGTTCGTGTGGAGGCAGCGGCGGTAAGCCACACCTAAGTTGGACAAAAGAAATTGTTGACGAAATAATGGCAGAGGAGCACCTACATAGCAAAATTGCGCTGATTCATGCAGTAATTTGCAAAGAAACTGTAAGCAGCAAGCTGGAGGCAGGAGAGGTTGAGCCTCTTGGCATTTCTGTAAAACCTCTAACACCTAAACGTTTCGAACCTACCACCGAAATAGAGGCCCAAATGGGACATGAGCCTATTATCAAAGCACTGGAGGGTGGCGCCAATATTATTCTTTGCGGAAGAGCATATGACCCTGCCCCTTTTGCTGCGGCAGCAATACACAACGGGTGTGATATGGCATATGCCTACCACGCAGGCAAGGTTTTGGAATGTGCTGCTTTATGTGCAGAACCAGGAAGTGCAAAGGATTGTATGCTGGGTATTATTCTGGATGACGGTTTTATTGTACGTCCGTTAAGTCCGGATAGACGTTGCACTACCACCAGTGTGGCAGCTCATACTTTTTATGAAAAAGATCATCCCTATATTCTGCATGGACCCGGTATTGAGCTTAATCTTCAACACTGCACCTTTACACAACTGGAGGAGGGTGCAGTCAAAGTTTCCGGCAGCAAAATAACAGTTCCCGAAACATATTACATTAAGCTGGAAGGTGCAATGATTGTAGGATACCGTACCTTTGTAATTGCAGGGGTAAGAGACGAAAAAATGATTGCTTCCATTGACTGTATACAGGCCGAAGTCGTTGAACAAGTAAAATCATATTACAGAGATATTGATCCGCAAAGTTATATGATTCATTTTTTCAATTATGGAAAAGATGGTGTTTTGGGAGAACTGGAGCCAGTTACTGCACCATCTCATGAACTTGGAGTGGTACTGGAGGTTTTGGCGGATACACAGGATAAGGCAAATATGGTATGTGCTACTGCTCGCTCTACCTTACTTCATTATGGATACGCCGGACGAAAATCTACCGCTGGAAATCTGGCATTTCCTTTTGCACCCAGCGATATTCCTTTTGGACCTGTTTGTGAGTTCTCAGTTTACCATCTGATGAAGGTTGCAAATGGTTTGGAATCTTTTCCTGTAGAGTATTACGAAGTTTAGGGTGGTGACATCATGGCACGTTTATATGATATAGCCAAGGTGATCAGAAGCAAAAATAGTGGTCCCTTTGAAATTACACTTGATGTTTTGTTTGATAATAAGGCGGACTATTTGTGGGTAAAAAACTCTGATGTTATTACAAAAGAGGTGATTGCACAGCTTTACCATGTACCAATAGAGCACATTACGCATCTGGTGTTTTTTGACCAGGCATATGGAATCAAGGTTACTTTTGCAAGAAAAATTTCTTCGGGCACCAGCCTGGATAGAGATGTCTATGGCGCACAGCAACATGCCTTAATCTGTAATCTGGAAATACCCCAGGAGGTGAAGCAATGACAGTAGAGACAGCCTTACCTGAAAAAATTGCCAGTATTAAAAAAACCAACAAGTTTTGGTTTCGCTTTAAAAATGATGCTGCTTTATATGTGCTCCTGCTGCCGGCCATTTTATATTTTGTTATTTTTCATCTTGTTCCTATCATCGAAATGAAGCTGGCTTTCTATGATTATAGAATCATAGGTGACAATATTTTTGTTGGCCTAAAGCATTTTAAAAAATTGTTTTCTACTCCTTTGTTTGCACAGATTATGAAGAACACACTCATCATTAGCATGATGAAAATTATATTGTTTTTTCCTTTGCCTGTTGTTTTTGCCTTGCTCATTAACGAATTTAGAATAGGCCCGTTTCGTAAATCAATACAAGTTGTCTCTTATCTTCCTCACTTTTTATCATGGGTGGTAATAGCCGGTATCTGGTTTGAGTTCCTTGGAAATTCTGGTACTGTCAATACCTTATTAGGTTTTATCAACGTAGGCCCCATAGATTTTTTAACAAACAAGGAAACAATCCGGTGGGTTCTGTTTTCATCAGAGGCATGGAGAAGTATAGGATGGGATTCTATTATATACTCCGCAGCGATTATGGGAATAGCACCGGAATTATATGAGGCTGCAACCATAGACGGTGCCACAAGATGGCAGATTGTACGCCGTATTATCATTCCCGCACTTACCACAACCATGGTTACTGTTTTAATACTCAATGTTGGCTTTATGATGAATGCGGGATTGGATCAGATTCTTAACTTTACCAACGCAGCTGTAAACAACCATATCGATATTATCGATACCTATGTGTACCGTATCGGCATTCAAAACGGACAGTATTCTTTTGCAACTGCAGTTAATTTGTTTAAGGGTGTCATTGGTACCACGCTTGTGGTTTCCACACATTTAATTTCCAAAAAACTAACTGGCAAGGGTGCATGGTGAGAAAGGGGAGGCAAGATTTATGATACAAAAAAGAATTACCTTCTCAAAAATTATCATGGCGGCGGTGTTGGTGTTCATTTCGCTGACCATGCTGGTGCCCATGCTAAACCTTTTGGCAAGGTCCTTATCTGCTCCAGATAAGGCATATATGATAGGTGGACTTGATGTTATTCCAAAAGGCATTTCTCTGGCACATTATAAGGTAATATTATCTAATCGTTTAATGTGGATCAGTGTTAAGAATTCTTTAATCATCACAATTTGTGGTACAGCACTAAGTATCTTACTTACCACCAGTGCAGCATACTCCCTTACAAGACCTAATTTGTTTGGTAAAAAGGTATTTATGTATTTCCTCATTGTTATGATGATTGTTGACCCTGGCATCATTCAGGAATATTTTTTAATGAAAAACTTAGGACTTCTGGATAATTTACTTTCTATGATTTTCTATAAAACAGTAAGTGTTTACTATCTGATTATCTTAATGCGCTTTTTTCAGGAGGTTCCAGAGGCGCTACTGGAGTCTGCAAAATTGGACGGCGCCGGACATTTTACCATTTTGTTTCGCATCTTTATTCCTTTGGCAAAAGTCCCCATTATCACCATTGCCATGTTTTATGCCGTCACACGGTGGAATGAATTCTTTAGGTCAGGTATCTTCTTAAACAGTGAAAAAAATACGGTTTTGCAGGTGCTGCTACGTAAGTTCATTGTAGAAAACGACCACACAAACCTTGTAGGCGTTGCCAATATTGCTGCCAACAACTATATTGCTCAAATGGATATTTCGGCCATGAAGGCAACTACCATTGTGGTAACAATTCTGCCCATTTTATTGTTATATCCCCTTGTGTTAAAATACCATACCAGCGGTGTTTTGACAGGCGGGGTTAAAGAATGAGTCTAATATACTATTTTTGATGAAGGAAAGAAGGATCATTATGAAGCGTTTTTTATCCGCACTCCTGGCGTTTGTCATGATTTTAGCTACTGGCTGCAGCACTTCGTCTCCATCTTCCATCAGCAACCCTGACTCAAGCAAACCAGCTGCACAAAGCAGTGAAGCAGCACAACCAGCAGACCAGGGCACCCCAGAAAATCCCATTGTATTAACCATGGTTGCAAAGGATATGCCTAAAACCGACCCGGTTGTGGTGCAGTATCTGGAAAATGTAGAAAAAGGTTTGGCCCAGGAAGGCAAGTATGTAAAAATTGAATTGCTGGAAATTCAAGAAGGTACCTATGCCGACAGCGTCAGCCTTTTGCTGCAAAGCGGTACAATTCCAGATATTATCTATTTCCAGGGTGGAGATTACCAGTTTGGCGTTACCCAGGGTATTCTGGAGGATCTGACTCCTTATGTTGCCAACTCAAAGTATGTAAAAGATGTTTTGGAGCCTCATTCTGTTGAATGCTTGAAAAACTATCCTTACTTGCTTTGGATTGCACCAACCCGCACCAAGGTACCTGTGGTACGTAAAGATTGGTTTGAGCAAACAACCGTTGGCAAAGAATTGCTGGAGAACCCTACTCCCGAAAACTACTATAAGTTTTTTAAGGAATTAAGAGAAAAATTCACCTCAAAAGCTGTGTTTACGGTTCAGGGTGCTTCCGATGGTCTGACAGAAGTGAATATGCTGTTTGGTCAGGCATTCGGTGAGGGAAAGAGCTGGGTAAAAGACAGCGATAATAAGTATACTTACAGTAAGATTACAAAATCTGAGCTGGAAAAACTGGAGTTTTACGCAAAGCTGTACCGCGAAAGCCTCCTGGACAACGAGTATTTAACCAAAAAATATGAAGCAAAAGAAAAAGCAATGTATTCCGGTGAGGTTGGTGTAATCATGGCTACTCAGGGCCAGGTTGCAACAAATTATAACGGCAAATCTATTAAGCAAAACGGAGAAGCCGGTGAACTTATGGTGCTTCCTCCCGCAAAGGGAGAATCAGTCTGGAGCTTTACTCCCATTGATGTAAGCAAGGAAAGCCGCGGCTGGGCTATTGGAAAAACCAGCGAGCACAAGCAATTGGCATTTGATGTCATGGACTTTTTGGCTGGGTCCCAGGGACAGATTGTTGACAAACTTGGTTTTGAGGGCACCCACTATACTGTCAAAGACGGCAAATATGAGCTGACAGCCGAATTCTCTTCATGGTATCCTCGCTTCCACGAGTCGGTGGCACATTTTAATCCTCCTATGGCTGAATCTACTCCATATCTCAGTGAAATTGCCAAGGCCTCCTACAAAATGGTTCAGGAGCATTCTACCAATGACAATGCCTTTTTAATTCCCGATGACCTTGTAACTGATTGGGATGCCGCAACCTCAATTTACAACGAATTTGCTGCTGATATGATCTCCGGCAAAAAGACCGCAGCAGATTGGGATGCCTTTGTAGAAAATTGGAAGGCTATGGGTGGTCAGGCTGTTATTGATTACGCCAATACCATTTTATAAGCTTTGATAAATGTACCGCAGACAAGGTATGGTACGTATACATCTTGTCTGCGGTATTACTTTTAGTGAGGGATGATAATGATACCAAATAACTATCTGGAAAAGGTTTATGGAGGCTTTCTTGGTAAATGCATCGGAATACGTTTGGGTGCTCCCGTTGAGCCTGCCATATGGAATTTTGACCGTATTCGTGAGGTTTACGGTTATATTGACCGCTACGTAAAGCCTTATTTGAATTTTGCAGCAGATGATGACTCCAATGGTCCGGCCTATTTTATCCGGGCCTTACTGGATGAATGTGAAAACAAAGAATTGACGCCACAGGCTGTGGCAAAAGCTTGGCTGAACTATGCCCGTGAGGGAGTAGGAATGTTTTGGTGGGGAGGATACGGAGTCAGCACGGAGCACACAGCTTATATCAATTTAAAAAAAGGAATACCGGCTCCGGTTTCCGGCTCTATTGCCCAAAACGGAGAAGTCATAGCCGAACAGATAGGCGGACAAATTTTTATTGATACATTTGGATTGGTCAATCCTTGCAACGTAGAAAAAGCAGCACAATACGGTGAAATTGCGGCCAGTGTTTCTCATGACGGGGAGGGCTTATTGGGTGCAAGGTTTTTTTGCGCGGCAATTGCCAAAGCCTTTGAAACCAGTGATATTTTTGAAATCATAAATGCGGCCCTGTCTCAGATTCCTGCCGACTCCACCTATGCCAGGGTGGCAAACGCAGTGCTGGATTTTTACCATCAAAACCCTTCGGACTTTACATTATGTATGGAGATGCTCAAGAGAGACTGGGGGTATGACAAATTCCCCGGTAACTGCCACATCATTCCAAATGCGGGCGTATGTATACTGGCGATGGCATATGGTGAGGGCGATTACTGCAAGACAATTGAAATTGCATGCACCTGTGGCTGGGATACTGATTGCAATGCGGGTAATGTAGGTACCGTGCTTGGTGTTGCCTGCGGTGTGAATGCTTTCCCGGATAAATATCGGAACCCCATCAACGACTCAATCGTCTTGTCAGGCATATCGGGTTACCTCAATATTATGGATTTACCCACCTTTGCCAAGGAGCTGGCGTTATTGGGGTACCGTCTTGCCGGTGAACAACCGCCCCGGGAACTCACCGATTCCTATTATCCAGGTGAGGAGTACTTTGACTTTGAGCTTCCGGGCAGCACCCACAATATCAGAGTTTCAGAGCCGTACATATGCCAAATACAACATTCTGATGCTAAGGCGGCTGCAGGAACAGGCTCGTTGGAGATATTATTTAGCCAGTTGTACCGTGGCAAGAGCTGCAAGGTATTTTGGAAACCTTTTTATACTCGGGCAGATTTTAGTGATGAACGGTATATGCCTGTATTTTCACCACGTTTGGTAAGCGGACAGCAAGTCTCATTCAAAATTTATACTGATCAGTGGGAAGGGTATGACCCTGTGGGTATTGTTCCTTATATCCATACTATAAACGGCAGAAATATCACTCTTGAATATCTGCGTGGAATACAGGGACAATGGCTGGAGGTTCACTTTGTTGTTCCAGATACCAATGGAGAAATTATTGACGAGGTTGGGTTTATTTTGGAGGGGCTATCCGGGCCGCGTGACCGTAGCCGGGGTAGAATTTATCTGGATGAGTTCCGCTGTTATGGCAAAGGTAATTATTCTATTGATATTGCAAAGCAACGCAAGGACTTTGGCTCTATTACACCATTTTCTCACAGTGCGGGTGCGTGGAGAATTCTTAACGGTATACTTGAATTGACCCATTGTGAGGCCAGCTTTTCTTTTACAGGCAATTTTTACAGCACAGACCAAAGCATCACAGCTAATATTACTCCTTACAGCGGCGAAAGCCACCTGTTGATGGTTCGTGCAGGGGGCATTATGCGTGGCTATTTGGGCGGATTCGGCGGTAACAACAAGCTGGTGATACTTAGACAGGATTTTGGTGTGGAAACAATAGCGGAGATACCCTTTGATTGGGAGCTAAACCAATCCTATGAGCTGTCTTTATTTGCCAAAGGCAACCGGATAGGTTTGTCGGTCAATGGCAAAGAAGTGCTATATGCAGAAGATGGTATCTTCTCAAAAGGCATGGTCGGCTTTGGAGGCCTGGGGCTGGGGCGTACCGGATTTTCGGATATTAAAATAGAGGAATTATAACTTAGTATCTTAACAAAATAATCTGTTCAACTTAAAATAAAGTGACAGCAAAGAAGGTTTTATATGCTAACAAGACAATATTTAATTGAAAACCCCGAGGAAGCACGAAACAGAAGTGTTGGTGCCCTATGCGGACTTGCCATTGGAGACAGCTTTGGTGATGCCTGCCGTATGCAGTCCAACAGGGAGAACTACGGCATTACCACAGACTTTAACTATGGTGCCAGCTGGAGCACAGACGATACCGAATTTGCCTTGTTAACAGCAAAAACACTGATTAATTGTCAGGGGAAGCTAACCGGTGAAATTGTTGTTGATGCTTGGTTTGAGGATGTGGCGGTACAGGATGAATTTAAGCGCGGCGGCGCAAGTGAAAAAGCTGCTGCAGAGAATTTAAAACGCGGGTTGCGTCCTCCTCATTCAGGAAAGTTTAGCACTTTTCACATGAGCGATGGTGCTGCCATGCGGATACCTCCCGTTGGTATAATCTGTGCTGGAGATCCTGAAAGGGCTGCTGCAATGGCAGAAACCGAAGCTTCGGTCAGCCATTATGCAGATGGTATTTGGGGTGCTCAGGCAGTTGCTGCTGCGGTAGCAATGGCAATGGTAGACGCTCCCGTGGATGATATATTAGATACTGCCATTCAATATCTGCCCCAAGACAGTTGGGTATACCATAATATGATGGAGGCATTAAAAATCATTGAAATAAACAATGGCAGTTTCATTGATTGTTGGATGCCTCTGCATGATATGCTGCGCGCTTCTACATGGGCAACTACCGCGGAGGCAATCCCTTCTGCTTTTGCGGCCCTTAAGCTATGCCATAGCAGCTTTAAAGAGGGTATTATTGTTGCAGGAAATTTTGCCAGAGATGCAGATACCATTGGGGCTGTTGCGGGCGCAATTTTAGGTGCAAAGTATGGTATTGGTCAAATTCCTCAGCGTTGGGTGGAAAAGACCAGATACCCCACAGGAACCTGTCTTACCTTTACAAAGGGTCTTGATATTGTGGCAATGGGTGAGCAACTGGCTGCACTGATTGTATAAGAATATCCTTTATCGGTTATAAATTAAGCGCAAAGAGAGATGAGAACATTGAAAGTGCTGAATTATGGTTCGCTCAATTATGACACTGTTTACACGGTGAATCACATTGTTAAGCCGGGAGAGACGATATCATCATTGTCTTCCGAGACCTTTCTTGGTGGCAAGGGATTAAATCAATCTGTGGCTTTGGCAAGGGCCGGTGTACATGTGCAGCACGCCGGGATGATAGGTGAGAATGGTCAGGCATTTTTGGATTTTTGTTTGCAGGAAGATATTGATACAACTATGATTAGCATGGTTAGTGGCGCCAGCGGACAAGCAATTATCCAATTAGATGAAGCTGGAGAAAACAGCATTATCGTCTCTGCCGAGGCAAACAGAAAAAACAGCGCAGAAAAAATAGAATACGTTCTCTCCCATTTTTCTGCTGGAGATATTGTTTTGCTGCAAAATGAGATTAATATGCTCACTGAAATAATGGATGCAGCATACGAGAAGGGAATGAGGGTGGTATTGAATCCATCACCAATTTCCACAGAAATATTGGCGTATGATTTTAGCAAGATTTTTATGATTATTGCCAATTTACAGGAAGGTCAGCAGTTAACCGGTGAACAACAGCCCCATAACATTGTCCATCATCTTCTTCAGCGTTATCCCCATTTAAAAGGTGTGTTGACTATGGGTAAACAAGGTGCCATCTATTTTTCTAAAGAGGAAACGATTGAGGTCAAGGCTTATGATGTAAAAACTATAGATACAACAGCAGCAGGAGATACTTTTACCGGTTTCTTTATTGCTTCTATTTGTAAAGGCCAGAAACCCATAGATGCACTGAAAGCTGCTGCCGCTGCCGCAGCGCTGGCAACTACTGTAAAGGGTGCAATCCCTTCCATTCCCGGGCAACAACAGGTAAATCAATTGTTGCTTGGAAGTTAAAATTAAAGCGTAATGGATAAGCATTAATTATTACCCAATATGGAAGGATATTTTATTTTTTAGCTACCATAAAAGTATTTAATAATGAAGAGCCATCTGATGTAGAATAAAATAACTACATTTGATGGCTCTTTTGTTGTGCAAACATTATTGTTAAGCCTACATCATTTTATTGCAGTGTATTACTTTGGAAACAAATACCTTTGGGGGTGCTTTTTTCTATCTATAAAAGAAACCTCTGCTGTGGTGCTTTTTGTTTTGCACCGCAGCAGAGGTTTACATTAAATTTGGAATGACTTTATATTATCTTTTTTAGATAAACAGATTTACATTAGATTCTTCGGCATCTCCCAGATAGGCGCCTACTCCTCCCAGTTCAACCCCTTCAATCAGTTCCTCTTCTTTTATACCCATAACATCCATACTCATGGTACAGGCAACAATTTTAACCCCGGCGTTCATCGCTTTTTGAATAAGAACCTCAAGAGAGTCTACGCTTTTGTCATTCATAATTTTTTTCATCATAGCGGTACCCATGCCACCCATATTCATTTTGGATAGCTTTAGCTTTTTACTGCCACGAGGGAGCATCGTGCCAAACATAGACTCCATAGCAGTCTTTTTCACAGGCTGTTTCTCTGACTTGCGTAATGCCGTAAGTCCCCAAAAAGTAAAGAACATGGTAACCGGTCGTCCCATTGCAGCAGCACCATTTGCAATAATGAAGCTTGCTAAAACCTTATCCAAATCCCCAGAGAAAACAATAATTGTTTTTCCATCAGGATTTTCTTTGACGGTAGAAACAGATTGAGTGCATTTTTTTACATATGCTACATAATCATTGCCGTGTTTCTCGCTAGAAACCAAAACGTTTCCCGTACGTCTGCACCATGCACCAATATCTCGTGTAAAGCCAGGGTCGGAAGCAAATACCTCCATCACTTCTCCATCCTGCATGGAGTTCATTGTTTCAAAGACCTTCATAATGGGGCCGGGACATTGCATCCCACTGCAATCAAGACGCATAGCTGCGGTAGGAATATTACTGGTCTCCATATGTCCGCTGTCAGAAAAAGAAATCTCCTTGGAAACACGAGCTGCATCCGTCACATAATGGGTAGACTGATAAAATCTGGTTCCGGCAGGATAAAGCTTTACATTCTTGAACCCATGTTGCATGAGAATACGTGCAGCATTATAAGAACGTACACCAATGGCGCAGAAAGTTACAATTTTCTTGGTTGGGTCAAGTTCTTTCAAGCGGGCCCTAAGCTGGCCCAAAGGAATGTGTATGAAGCGGGGCAGTGTAAATGCCATCAATTCAGCATCTTCACGCACATCCAGTAGGATTGCATCGGGATTTTTTTCTGCTACATCCCATTCGCAAAATTGTACCAATCGGGACAAGACATTTTCTGCCACAAAACCAGCCATATTGACAGGGTCTTTTGCAGAAGAATAAGGCGGTGCATAAGCAAACTCCAGCTTTTTCAAATCAGAAATTCCTGCACCCAACCGCAGCGCTGTTGCCAGTGTGTCAATGCGCTTGTCTACACCGTCACGTCCTACAATCTGTGCGCCGAAGAGTTGCTTTCCATCCGTAGAAAAGAGTAGTTTTAGTGTCATAGGCACCGCACCGGGATAATAACCAGCATGAGAATTTTGTGTAATTATCAGGCTTTCATAATCCTTGCCTTTTACAAGGCCACGCTTTTGAAGCGTTTTTTCGTTTGCACCGGTGGTTGCAGCCGTCAGGTCAAACACCTTTGCCACCGAGGTGCCTTGTGTTCCTTCATAACGCTCCTTAGCTCCGGCAATATTATTTGCGACAATGCGGCCCTGTTTGTTGGCTGGCCCTGCCAATGGAATCATGGTTCTTTCTTTGGAGATAAAGTCCTCTACTTCTATGACATCACCCACGGCATAAATATTGGGGTCCGATGTTTTTAGGGTGTCATCTACCACAATACCGCCTCTTGGGTTTAACTCAAGACCGGCCGCCTTTGCCAGTTCACTGTTGGGGCGTACTCCAATTGACAGAATGACAAGGTCGGCCATAATAGATTTTCCGCTCTTTAAGGAAATGGTTATTCCTCCGGGAATTTCTGTAAAGGAGCTTACACCATCACCCAGATAAAGCTGGACGCTGTTTTGCACAATATTTTCGTGGAGCAACTGTGCCATTTCATAATCCAAAGGTGCCATAACCTGGTCCATTGCTTCAATTAAAGAAACTTTGATTCCTGCATGACGCAGATTTTCAGCCATTTCCAAGCCGATGAAGCCACCACCAATGATAGCTGCCGTTTTTATGTCTCCTCCGTGCACCATAGCACGAATACGGTCAGTGTCCGGAACTGTCCACAAAGTTTGGATGCGTGAAGAATCAATACCCGGAATGGGTGGACGCAAGGGAGAAGAACCGGTGGAAATCACCAGGGTATCATAGCTTTCCTCATAGGTTTCACCAGTGTCAACACGCTTTATGGTTACCGACTTTTTTTCTCGGTTGATAGAAGTGACTTCGTTTTTTACCCGAACATCCACATTGAATTTTTTCTTCATCGCTTCCGGAGTTTGCAGCAGCGAATCTCGTGACTTAATAATATCCCCCACATGATATGGCAAGCCACAGTTTGCGTAAGAAATATATTCACCACGCTCTAATAAAACAATATGTGCTTCTTCATTCAGTCTGCGCAATCTGGCTGCACAGCTGGCACCACCTGCCACACCGCCAATAATAACTATTTTTTTCATTGTGTACCTCCTTTTGCTGGTAAAGACCATAAATAGTGGGGTTAGCTGAACACTCCCACTGCTTGTCCTTTTTCATTCTTTGTTATGTTTAAAATAATGTGCTTGGATTTTACATCTGCCAATTCCTTTTTGATCTTGCCTCCCATTATAAAGTTTAGTGCAGAAGTTCCTGTTGCTCCAAATGCTCTAAGCTCAGGCGCTTGTCCAAGTTTGCTTTGCATCACAATCTCTACAATAACAGAAGAGGATTTTGCAATTCTTTGCAATATGCAAATCAGTATCATCAGACTTACTTTTGTGCTGATAGTTTTACAGGCTTATTATATCTAAATTGATGGGCTCCATTCTGTAATTAAGTCACATAATATAATTGAAAAATAGATATAAGTGAAAGCAAGGGGCAGCAAGCACTAGCCGGTAACTCTTTTAAAACATTGGCAGTATATTTTGTGACAGGTTCTCAAATAAGGATTATATTATTTTTACGACATGTACAGATACTTGAATGTTAAGCAACCCGCTTGTCCCCCCAATTATAAAAAGCCATGCTAAGCATGACTTTTTTGTTTGTGGGACGAGACCCAGTTGAGCACAAAATCTCTGTATTATATTGAAATATAGAATCTTTATTTGCAATAGCAATTAAGAAAGTTGTTTCGGTCTATTTAGTACATAACTTTTTTATACAACGCCCAGTTACAAATACTTTTTGATGCTGTATCGGCTTCTTGCTTCTGTTGCCTTACCATATTGAATGGCAGTACACGGACATTGGTTGATACAACGTAAGCATTGAAAGCACTGATGATTCCAATTGGGTTTACCATCTACAAGTGTAATTGTCGATGCCGGACAATCATTTGCACATAAGCCGCATCCGTTGCATTGTCCGGTTACATAAAACGGCTTAGTATTACGTGCAAATTTGTTAAATGCCGTATGCGCAACGTTGGATTTTAAAGCGGGCAACGAGCCTTCGCTAACCCGATACACTTTTTTCTTTTTTAGAATGTCATCTGAGATAATCTGAATTTCTATTTTTGCAGAAGCAATCTTGTCTAAAATAGCATCCTTATCTTCAAGTTCAGAGCCAATTACATAATTGTTGGGCATAATTATACTATAGCTACTATCTAAAAAATAAAGCTTGCTAAGTTTTCTTAAAGCTTTGCCCGCATCCGCCCCGCAGGTGCAAATTCCAAAGGAAAAAGCGGCGGATTTTGAAAGGCTCTTTACAAATGTAAGCATTGGCTCAGGAATACCCCACGCATAAATGGGAAAAACAAAGCCAATATATTGCTCTTTACATAGGTTTGGCGTTTCCTTAAGCTTTAAAATATTATGCGCAACATCTCCTATTTTAGCGGTTACCTGCTCTGCAATCCACTGAGAATTACCAGTACCAGAGAAATAAAATATCATAAGCTACTCCTTGCTTTCAATAAACTGAACAATTGCATCCACCGTAATTACTTGCTGTTCCTCAGCGGATATGGTGGCATCCGGATCACCCTTTTGCTTTCCGTAATTGCCAAATTGCGCATGATTGCCACCTTCGATTTTAACTATATTTTCAGTATAGGTGATGTCCTTTTCAAGGTTGTCGTTAAAGCTTCCATAGATGGTCAGTGCCTTTGTCGGCGGATAATCACCATAGATGTAAGCACCGAGTAAAATGAGTCCATCCACTTTGTCCGGGTGCTTGGACGCATAATCGCTTGCCATGGCACCGCCCATAGAATGCCCTGCAATATACCAGTTTTGAATATGAGGTAGCGAGTTAAAAACCTCATTGGCAGCATCAGAATCAAATATGGCCATATTTAGCGGCATTTTAACAAGTACGCAGGTGTAGCCCTCATTTTTCAGCATTTCAAGCAGAGGCAGATAAGAAATGGACTCCACCTTTGCCCCGGGATAAAAGATAATACCCGTTTCACTTGGAACGCTGGGCGCAAGCATTGTCAAATTACCCTCTACTTCTATGGAGGTGTTACCCTGCATGGAAGCAACAACAACATCCTCTGCATGATAATAGTCACTTGCCCAGAAGAAAAAACCACCGACGATAACTACGAGCAGTGCTGATATGGATAGCAAGGCTCTCTTTAATAAAAGCATAGAACCTACCTCCTATTGGATAAAAAAGTAAACTATGGCTGCAACTGAACATTAGCATAAAGCCGGTAATTATGTAAAAAAGCGTGTTTGAATACCCTTTGGGAGTAATTTCGCCCATGATATCCAGTTCATTTGCCTCCTTTTCTTTGGATTGAAACCACGGGTTAAATACTGCAACACCATTGCCAAGCCTGGAGTCTGGCGCAAAATATAGTATGAAGATATTCCCTGTTTCCATCAGTACAAATAGAATGATAGAAATATTTAAGATGACCATTTTAATTACCTGCCTTTGACTTTATGTTGTCCACATTCTTTGATAAGAAGATAAAATGAACTATCTCATTTTTCATTATGTCTTTTTGACATAGAGGTGGCATAAAATTTAAAAATATTATTGCTTAAAGCATTCCAAATCTAAAATTACTTATTTAATAAACACCCCTACTAAATATGTATTTAATAGATACAATATCACGGGAGATGCTAAATGCCAAGAAAAAGTATAGTTGCTTCTCAAATAAAATATAAATCGTTCTTAGAGCGTAAAAGGATATATTAAAAAAATTAGAGGATGATTAATTTTGACATTCTGCAATATCCGATTGAGAGAAGCAAAAGAGCCGAACCACTTTGCTTACCTACATAGCTTGTGAATTTTACATTGCCAGCGTTATCATTTGCAACACTTATCAATTTACATAACTACGGGTGAATACAACTTTTTTATTCTTCATATCATTATTTATGGTGCATTAATAACAGGCAGAAGTGGGTAACAGATATGAAAAATATCATTAAGGTAAATAATCTGGTCAAAGCCTACGGCAAAAATCCTGCTATCAGAGGCATTAGTTTTGATGTAAAAGAAGGGCAGATGCTTGCGTTGCTAGGCCCAAATGGTGCAGGAAAGTCTACGACTATGGACATTTTATCCACCTTTACCAAAGCTGATGCTGGTAAGGTTACGATGGATGGGTTTGTAATGGGGCAATATGACAACGAAATTCGAAAACGAATTGGTGCAGTGTTTCAAGAAGGTCTGTTGGATGACCTTCTGACAGTAGAAGAAAACTTGTATTTGCGTGGTAGGCTTTATGGATTGCGGGGGAAACAGCTGCAAAAAAATATAGAAGGCACTGCAGAGGTAACAGGAATCAGGGAGCTGAGGAAAAGACCGTATGGACAATTGTCTGGCGGCCAACGAAGAAGGTGTGATATTGCAAGGGCTTTGCTAAACACTCCTAAAATCTTGTTTTTAGATGAACCTACGACAGGGCTTGATCCACAAATGCGCAATCAGGTATGGGAGACAATTTGTAACATTCAGCAGCAAACCGGCATGACCATACTTTTAACGACGCACTATATGGAAGAGGCGGTTTTGGCAGATGATATTATTATTATGAAAGATGGCTTAATTGCCGCGTGCGGCAGCCCGACTGAGTTAAAAGACAATTTTGCAAAAGACCGGCTTAACATCTTCGCATCGGACATTGGCTTACTAAAAACAATACTGCATAATAAGAGAATACCATATAAACAACACGGAGAAACCATTGAAATTCCACTTTCCACCACCATGGATGCCCTGCCGATACTGGATTGCTGTAGGGGAAGATATACAAGCTTTGAGGTTGTAAAGGCCAGCATGGATGATGTATACCTTTCCATTATAACGGAGGAACACCATGTTTGATTTTGGAATGAGGAATCTTGCCATCTTTTTTAAAGACAAAATGACAGTGCTTTTGTCCTTCTTAGCAGAATTTATTATGGTAGGGCTTTACTTGCTTTTTTTACGTGATAATTTGCTGACCAGCTTTCCACAATTAAAAAATGCGAAACAACTGATGGACATCTGGATGATTGCAGGCGTGTTAGGTGTCGCATCCGCCACCACTACCATGGGTGCCTATGGTGTCATGATAGACGATAAAGTAAAGAAAATTAACAAAGACTTTTACACCGCACCAGTTCAAAAATATAAGCTCCTGGGTGGATATCTGTTCAGCGCAGTTGTGATAGGGTTGTTTATGTCGCTGGTTATTCTAATGATATCTGAACTGTATGTTATAAACGTATATGGCATTCAGCTTTGTGGCAAAAGGCTGATGCGTATTTTGGCAATCCTTGCTTTATGTACAATTGCCAACTCATCATTGGTGTTATTCTTTGTTTCATTTTTAAGAAGTAATACTTCGTTGGCTGCCTGCTGCACCATTATCGGTGCCTTAATGGGATTTTTAACAGGCATCTACCTTCCTATGGGCAGCTTGCCGGAATCTGTTCAATGGATAATCAAGGTTTTTCCGGTATCCCATGGGGTGGTACTACTACGGCAAGAGCTGATGAAAAACCCCATTTTACATAGTTTTGGCAATGCATCTGCAGGTGCACAGCAGTTTCGTGAGTTTATGGGAGTTGAATTATTACAAGATGGTAAACTAATGACTGCTACAGATAGTATTGTTATTTTAATTGTCACTGCAGTTGTGTTTGGAGCTTTGACAACCATGAACTTCTTTATCCCAAAACGTACAAAATAATAGCAGGCAAGGATCTTGTGCAATGTTGCGCACATGTTCCTTGCCTGATTTTTAAAATTGAGATAAATAATCCAATACACGGCTAATTGCTACCGGGGTATTGTAGCGAGTGCCACGAATGCAGTTTGTTTGGTAAGAGGTGATTGCTTCGGGTGTTAGCGCAGCAGGAGTAGATTCATCCATTAGCTTTTTGGCACCTGAAAAATTGCAACAGGCACACCGCCGCATGATGCCACTAATATTGAGTATTTGAGTAGGGCAGCAGGATGGAAGGGTACAAAACTCGCAATTCATGGCGATTCTCATGATGTCAGATTCCGGTGGGGGATAGTAGCGTTCTATCCAACCGTCCATAACAGGTGGGGACAATACTTCAACGTAGTTGGTCATGTTTGGGCTCCATATAAAGGGTTCTTTGCCATTCTCTTTTAGCACAGCATTGGCTGCAGCAATGCCGGAGGTGGTAACAGTAGGAGTACCGGTTCCCATGGTGGTAGATTCCCCGCAACAATAAAGATGATTCCATTTTGTTTTAATGGATTGCCGCCGAAACATATGCTGCCCCAGCATTTGCTTAGGTCCTGCTACAGCGCCGTTATTTTTGAGGGTGTACCTTTCTATTGTTTTTGGAGTTGCCAGCTCACAAAAGGTAATTGCATCGCCAAACCCGCTAAATCTTTGGTTTAGGATGCCGATAAGGCGAGTAATTTCTTGCTCTTTCTGCGCCTGATAAGCAAGAGGATCTTCCATATCCCACCTTGCAAAGCTGGGGCCTATGGCTACAATGGTATGTTTATCCTTTGGGCAAATGGTGCGGTCATCAATGCTGAGGAGATACACGGTTACTTCGGTTTCGTCAATTTCATGGGGATTTGCTACCAGCATTTCAATGGGCGAGGTGTCGTCGGGTATCACTGCTTTATCTACAAGAGCATACAGAACCACACTGGGGTAGGTGGGAACCTGTGCCCCGGCCCATGCCTTTTCTTCATCAGTAAGCCCACCGTCTATCAACAGCTTATCGTACAAATTCCAAACTGTACCAGAATAAATGATGTCATTCGCCGTTAAACGAGTGTCGTCATCCAGCAAAACTCCAACAGGCTTTTGCTGATCAAACAGTATTTTTATTGCCTTGCGGCAATATATCATTTGTCCGTGATGTTCTTCAATTACTTTTTCTAGTTTGCCGGGTAAAAACAATGTGGAACCGGCAGGGTAGTAGCTGCCGCCTTCGTGATTATCGATAAACATAACAGAAGCCATGATAGCAGGAGCTTCAGCAACGGTTGCATAGCAGTAGGTAGAGGTAAGCTTATCAAAAAAGCTAAAAATCTCGGGGTCGTTAAAATATTTTTTTAGCAGCTTTTCTGCACTCATATTCATGTAGCTTAAAAATTTAAGATAGGAAAGAGGGTGCTTTAATAAAGCCTTTAAAGCCTCTTTTGGGTTTGTCTCGTCAGGAGTAGTGTAGCTTGGTGTTTCGTTCATGATATGGGTATACATCTTTTGCATATCCTTATAAAAACGCTTAATGTTGGGTGTTTGGGTGGGGAAAACCAAGGCAAGCTCCTGGATAAACCTGTCAATGTTGGGCCAAAAGTGAATCTTCTTGCCTGCATAGTTTACTGTATACAAAAGCTCGTGTCTTACCATGTGAATGGGCTCTTCCAAACAGTTAAACAAAAATCGATGAGCATTAAAGCCATGTTCTCCAAAGCCGTAAAGCATTGCTGCACCCTGGTCAAAAATAGCATTCTCTCTTTTAAAAATACCACAACTACCACCAGGGGTATCACTTTGCTCAACAACTGCCACCGAAAGGCCTCTTTTAGCCAAAAGACTTGCGGCAGAAAGCCCTGATAATCCGGCACCAATTACAATTACGTCATACTTCATACTAACCTCCGTCACTGGTTCTTTATAAAGATTAATATGAAAAGGAATGGACAATCATGCACCATTAGATTGTCGGGCTGCGAGTTCATGGGTAGAAGACACCTTATGGTAAGCCTTATTAAGTATACAGGGTGACATCTGCATATGATTTTCTGCATATTTACAGTAAAAATACTTATGACCACGCTTACTAAAACAAAAGCTCACATAAAAATAGCAGTTTAAGCTAATTTATGTGAGCTTTTGTTTTGTGCTTTGTTGACTAAGCTTTAAGGTGTTAATAATGAAATGTGTTGTCAGTATCAATATTTTTCTTTGTTAGAACACCCTTAAATAAGAGCTTTTTCAGTATTTGAGTTGTTTGCTTTTCGGTATAAATCCATGCTAAGACGTATATGGTAGCGGCAGTAGGCTCCTGCCAGTTCAGCATCATGCCGTTTAATCGCTTGCAGAATTTTGTAGTGATAGCTGATGCCGATTTGATACTTTGTCTTACGTAGATCTTGAGACAAAACATTCTGATGTACCAACATATTGTCTCTTAAATATTCAATAACTTTAACAATAAAATGATTCTTGCTGCCTTTTGCAATCAGAAGATGAAACTCATTTGAAAAATAGTTATAATCTTCAGGACTATTCCTTGTCTCAATCATCTTTTTTAAGCAGTCTTCTAACTGACTGATTTCTTCTTGGGTAGCGTGCAATGCAAACTGTTCTGTACAATAAGAGTCCATAATACATCGAAACTCCATAAGTTGGAGCATGTCCTCTTCCTTCATGCAAAAATATCGTATTCCTTCTAAGGAAACATTATCTGGGTTTTCTACATAAGTACCGGATCCTTTTACTTTTTTTAGTACAGAAATTGCTGACAAGCTGGAAATTGCATCACGAACAGCAATTCGGCTTACATCCAAATTGCTGCAAAACTCACTTTCTGACCAAATTTTATCTCCTGGCATCCAGACGCCTGACTGAATATTTTGAATGATGAAATCACTTATTTCTTGGCTTGCTTTGCTATTATATGACATTGTTAAACCTCACTTCCGTTAAAATCAGGAGTCAAGATAATACATCATTATTGTAAAATAAATATTACAACAAAGCAAGATGTTTTAATAAATTTTGCAAATCCTATATGATAACTTTGGGGGTTTACTCTATAATATATATGATTACTTAAATTTGTCAAGATATTATTTACCTAGTAAATTACATAAAATTAGCTAAATGATATTATATATAATAACAAATTTAAGGATATATAGCAATATTATCTTGACACCTATGAAAAGATGTAATATTATTTAGCCAAGTTAGGCAATTAATGCCAACTGGCAACATGTATGATTACTTATGAACTAGGAGGATTAAAATGCAAAAGAGAACATTCGCAATTTTGTGTGCACTGGTAATGGTGGTTTCGCTATTTGGAGCATGCTCTAACAACCAGCCTTCAGCTTCTTCCACAACTGCTGCACCCAGCCAGAGTAAAACGGATGAAGGAAAGGCCTATAAGTTATTATTTGGTCATACCCTAACCGAGCAAGACCCTTTCCATCAGGCATATCTTAAGTGGGCAGAGGCCGTTAAGGAGCGTACCGACGGTAAGCTTATTATTGAGGTCTATCCCAATGCGCAGCTTGGTGTTGAAGAAGATGTGTTGGAACAGATGAAACAGGGAACCAATGTAGGTTGGCAGACCGACGCTGCACGTCTTGGCAACTATGTGAATGAATTTTCCGTCTTGCTGGCTCCTTACTTCCTGGAAAATCTGGATGAAGTCAAGAAGCTGATGGATTCTCCCACCATTAAAGGTTGGGAAACACAGCTGGAAGAAAAGCACAACATGAAGGTTATCTCCTTTGCGTATGTTCAGGGGTACCGCAATGTGTTTTCTAACAAGAAGGGAACAAGCCCTGCAGAATTCAAAGGTATGCAGATCCGTACTGCCGGCGCACCCATTTGGGTGGGTGGCGTTAACTCCTTGGGCTGCACCGCTGTCTCTTTGCCCTACGGCGAAATGTATAATGGCATTCAGACTAAAGTTGTAGACGGATGTGAGCTGCCTTATATTGCTGCAAACAACCTGAAAATTCAGGAAGTTGCCAAATACATACTGGAGACCAAGCATTTCTATCAGAATAATTTTATGGTTTGTTCTGCAGAGTGGTTTAACGACCTGCCGGCAGAATATCAGGAAATTTTGATGGTAGAGTGCAACAAGGCTGGTTTGGAGGTCTCTGAGGAAATGGAGAAAAATACCGAAGCAGCCAAGCAGGAAATGATTGCAGCAGGTATGGAATATGTTCCTTACGAGGAAATGGATATTGCAGCCTTTAAGGCAGCCAGCGAAAAGGCTTATAAAGACCTGAATCTGCTGGAAGCACGTGATGCTATATTTGCCGAACTGGGTCGTTCTGCCGGTTAAGGCAAATGGCATTTACGCAAAGGATTGAGTATTATGAAGAAGTTTTATAAAGTATTTTGCCAAGCGGAAATGGCACTGGCTATTTTTGGATTGGTTACCAGTGTGATGGTAATATTCATTTCGGCCATATTACGCACCATTGGTCATCCCATTAACTGGGGTACGGACATTGCATTGTTGCTGTTTACCTGGAGTACATTTTTAGGCGCCGATATTGCTTTCCGGTCTGGAAAACTTGTAAACGTTGATATTTTGTTTAATAAAGTTCCGACCGGTCCACAAAAGGCACTAAAGTTGCTCATTTATCTAATATGCTTAGGCTTTTTGGGTGCAATGGTCTATTTGGGAATTATTCAGTCAATAAAAACCTGGTATCGTGCTTTTCAAGGGATCCCCTTTCTTAGCTACACATGGGTAACGCTGAGCATTCCTGTATCTTGTGCATCCATGGCAGTTACCACCTTGATAAAAATGTATTATACAATAAAAGATCAGGATGTACGGACTATATTCTAATACCTTCAATCATGCCGCAGGCTGGAATATACCGGCCTGCGGCAAATTAAAGAGGGGGGTTTAAATTGGTACTTGTTATTATTGCATTTATTATTCTGCTGGCAATAGGCGTACCTGTTGGCTTTTCTATTGCTGTTTCTGGTGCTATGTTCTTTTTACAGCACCCTGAATTTCCGATTACTACTTTGGTTCAGCTGCCAATATCTCAGACACAGAACATTACTTTGTTGGCCGTGCCTTTGTTTGTGTTTGCCGGAAGCTTGATGAACGCCTCCGGCATTACCGATAGACTCATTAAGCTTTCAATGCTGCTATGTGGCCATATGCGTGGTGGAATGGCACAGGTCAGTGTTGTTTTGTCTGCACTTATGGGTGGTGTTTCCGGCTCCTCCAATGCAGACGCAGCCATGGAATCTCGTATTTTGGGCCCAGAGATGGAACGCCAGGGTTACCCAAAGGGATATACCGGCGCAGTCATCGGTTATACCTCCCTAATTACCTCTACCATTCCCCCGGGTGTAGGCATGATTTTATACGGTACCATTGGTGAGGTATCCATCGGACGGTTGTTTGCTGCCGGCTTGGCTGCAGGCCTATTGATGATGCTTATTCTTATGGGTATGGTTGCCATTACTTCACGTATGCGTGGGTTTAAGCCGGCCCGTGAAAAAAAAGCTACTTTTAGAGAAATTACAGGCTCTTTAAAAGATACCATTTGGGCGCTGATTTTCCCCATTCTGCTGCTGGTAGGAATTCGATTTGGTTTGTTTACACCTTCTGAGGTTGGTGCTTGTGCCTGTGTCTACGCACTGGTTATCGGCTTTTTTGTGTACAAAACCCTTACCATTCCTAAGCTGATTGAAACCCTGAAAGAAGCTGTTGTGGACGTAGGCGGTATTATGTTTATGATTTCTATGTCCGGCATTTTTGGCTATGGAATCCCCATTGACAAAATTCCCCAAAAAATCACCACCTTTATCACTGGCATCACCTCAGAACCTATGATTGTAATGGGTATCGTCATTCTGTTTTTGCTTATCTTTGGTATGTTTATGGAGGGTTCAGTGGTCATCATGCTTTTGACCCCCATCTTGCTGCCTTTGGTAAAAAGCTTTGGTTTTGACCCCATTTTCTTTGGTATTGTCATGTCTATTGTAGTTACAACCGGCATCCTGACCCCTCCGGTGGGTGTTGCCATGTACACGATATGTGGTGTGCTGGAGTGTAAGATGCAGGACTTTTTAAAGGAAAGTGCGCCGTTCCTCATTGCCGTGCTCATTGAGGTTGTACTTTTGTGCTTTATCCCGGACTTGGTGTTGTGGGCACCCAAACTGATGTACGGCATGTAGCAGATAGACAGGTAGAAAGGAGTATCACGATGAAATACGTAACACTTGGCAAGTGTGGAATAGAAGTTTCTGTATTAGGCATGGGTGGACATGAATATCTGCCCAACGGCAAGTCCCGTGGATTTAACGAAGATTTTAAAAAGAGTACCACTCCCGGTACCATTATGGATGGCTTTGGTAACGAAAACCGTCTTAAAGTCTTAAAAGAATCCTATGATTTAGGTATCAATTTTTATGATGTCACCCAAGACTCAGAAAAAGAAGCTTTGGGACGCAATTTAAAGCAGATGCCTCCACCTCATGAAATTTATATTCAAACACGACCCGAAGGCATGGTATATACCTATGATGAAAACAATGTAAAAATGGGTAATTTGGAATTGCTGCGTGCCGAAGCACAGAGAATCTTAAAGCTACTACAGCGAGATACCATTGATTTCTTTAATATTGCACCTATGAAATGCGCGTTTACCCATGACCCTGAGTATATGGATAAATTGGGTTATAACATTGCAAAGCTGAAACAAGAAGGTTTGATTCGTTTTGCCTGTGCAGATACCTTCTCCGGTGAAGATACCTATCTGCGCATGATTGAATCCGGCTATTTTGATGTGGTATACATCAACTTTAATTTTGCAGATTATCAGGCATCCCGCAAGGTGTTAAAGGCTGCAAAGGCTCACAATATGG
Source organism: Bacillota bacterium (assembly GCA_023431215.1). GTDB lineage: Bacteria > Bacillota > Clostridia > Oscillospirales > Ruminococcaceae > Angelakisella. The sequence goes on along the minus strand of JAEYXR010000078.1, from coordinate 9,286 downwards.
GTGTTGTAGATCGTGAGGCCTATATGAAGGGGCAGTTGTTTCATATGGCAAAGGAAGCAGGCATTACAGAAACAGCCGCGCTTGCCGATGCGGCACTTCGCTGGTGCTTGGCTCAAGAAGGAATTGATATGGTAGTGTATGGTACCGGGAAGGTTGATCATTTGCGCAATGCTGCACAGGCATTTGATAAGCCTTTTTCTGAAACAGACCAAGCGCTCATTGATGCCATTAAGACAACTCAGCTTTATAAGGAATACGAAGCAGCAAAAAATGCAGAATTTCTTGAGCTTTAAGAAGAGAGGACAAACATGCAGACTTATCACAACAGCATCAAAGACAAACTGAAAAATAAAGGTAAAGTATCTGCCGCATGGCTGCATATGGCAAGCAACATCAGTGCAGAAATTATGGCCAATGCCGGCTTTGATGTTCTGGTCATAGATGCAGAGCATTCCCCTGTAGACTATCAAACCGTACTGGGTATGTGCCAGGCTATCAAGGCTGCCGGGGCAGCTCCCTTTGCCAGAGCTCCCTGGAACGATCTCATCTCCTTGAAGAGACTGCACGACTGTGGTATCACAGGTGTTTCGGTGCCTTACGTCAGAACAAAAGAGGAAGCGGAAGAAGCTGTTTCACGCTGCAAATATCCTCCTTATGGTATTAGAGGGATCGCAGGCAGTGTTCGTGCTGCCGGGTACGGACTTAATCACGGTGAATACCTCCAGCATGCCAACGATGAAAATGTAGTGATGGTAGCAATCGAAACGGTAGACGGTATTGATAATCTGCCTGAAATGATGGAAGTGGAAGGGATTGACGGTATCTTTATCGGGCCGATGGACCTTTCTACTTCTATGGGAAAAATGGGACAGATGAACGACCCTGAAGTGCAAGCGCAAATTAAGCGGATTGAAGAACTTGTTCTGCCTTCAAATAAGTTTTTGGCTACAGTGGCAAACGATTTTGATCAGGCAAAGGTTCTGTATGACAGGGGCTACAACCTGATTGTCATGATGTCCGACACGGTGGATTTGGCCAAATATGCTGCCCGGCGTGTACAGCAGTTTCAAGATTGTTACGGGAAGTGATGAACATGCGCCAGATAATCAACGCACCATCATTGGCCAACTGTAATCTGATGCATATGGCGGATGAGATAGACCAACTGATAGCAGGCGGCGTCAGCTTTGTTCATATTGATTTGGCTGATGGGCATTATGTACCCAATCTTCTTTTTCCAGTCTCTTTTATCAAGTCTATTCGTCAAAAATATCCCCAGCTTACTCTGGATGTTCATTTGATGGTGACAAACCCTTTCGATTATGTTTCAAAAATGGCTGAAAGCGGAGCGGATTATCTTAGCTTTCATTTAGATAGTACCAATTTTTCGCGCCGCCTACTGGAACAAATTAGATGCAGTGGTATGAAAGCCGGAGTTATCCTCAATCCGTCTCAACCTATCACAATGTTGGAACCCCTTGTTAATTATTGTGATTACGTTGTTTTGATGTCTGTTGAGCCGGGCTTTGCCGGACAACGCTTTATGCCTGACGCCATTGGAAGACTGGAACAGCTATGTGCTTTGCGTGCTGCCTCCGGTCAAGACTTTTTAATTTCGGTGGATGGTGGAATTGATTATGAAAATTCTGCAAAAAGCGTCTCTTTGGGTGCAGATATCCTAATTACCGGAATTTATACCGTATTTCATCAGCCTGATGGGCTGACAAGTGCATGCCAGCGCTTTCAAAAAGAAATGACACAGTATATTAGACAATAATCCAATTTGGTACTACCCACTAAAAAGGGTTTTATCCTATGCAAACTCAACGTGAAGAACTCTTAAATCATACCTAAAGTGGGTTTCATTGATTATGGTTGATGCCTAAGTGCATAAAAGATTTGTGTCATAGCAGTCTTGGCTGTAACATATTTTTCTAATCAAACTAAACAGAAGAGCACCTTTTTGGTGCTCTTCTGTTTGGTTAGCGAAGGGTAGAGGTGTTTATTGTTAATAACGGCAGATATTTACAAGATTACAGAAAATAGTCAATGTTGGATATAGGTGTATATTAATCTTACGGAATAATATTATAGGTAAAATCAAGGCGAAAATAAAATGTTTAGTATACAATTAAAACAAAAATATAAAAAATATTTAATACAAGTTACAAAATACTAGTTAAGATATTGACAATCTAAATTATTTAATTATAATAAATTTTGTAAACAAACTTTTTGTTTGTTGTTTATTTTTGCAACTTAAGTTAAACGTTTAACCTAAGTTGACGAAATATTGAACTAAATATTTATAAATGGTAATAGCCTTTGAGTAATAGATTGTAAGAAAAGAAGATATGATTTATAAGGTTAAACGTTTAACTGGAGGGGTGATTGTTTGTGGATAAGAAGGTAGCAATAGTAAAACTTGAAGATGTTGCAGCAAAAGCCAAGGTCTCCATAGCCACGGCATCTATTGTACTGAATACAACAGATAGCAGAAGGGTATCTGCTACTACCAGAAAACGTGTGATGGATGCAGCTCAGGAGCTGCAATATCGGCCAGCTAGCTATGCACAGCAGATGAGAGGCAAAAACCCAACGATCCTTGGACTTATTATTCCTGACCTAATGAATCAGTTTTACCCTGAAGTAACTTGTGGTTTTTCCAATCATGCCAATACGTTAGGTTATAATGTTGTACTACTAAATTCTCGTAATGATATTGACCGGGAAGAATTTTTCATAGAGACACTAATTGGGATGCGAGTTGCCGGTGTAGCATTATGTGGTGTGTACTCCACCCATCCACAGGATAAACAGCGTGAAAAAGAATTGATTAAACGTTTAATGTCTCTTGATATTCCTGTAGTTTGCTTGGACCGTTATGATGAAGCCCCCATTTGTCCCTATGTAGGAATTGATAACTACAAAGCAGGCTACTGTATGACAGAAAAACTTATTGAGGCAGGCCATAAAAACATTGCTTTGTTTGAACCGCATCTTTCGTTGCACATTGTTGAAGAACGCTGCCGTGGCTATTATGATGCCATGAATAAATACAATTTAACTCCTGCTTCATTTAAAAGTAATCAGATGGATTTTACTGATATTCCTCAACAAATGGAAGCGATGCTGCAAAGTCGTATCAAGTTTACCGCGCTCTTTAATGCAGGAAGTGACATGGGTGCCATTGAATGCATTAAATATGCAGTTTCAAAAGGAGTTCGCATACCACAGGATATGAGTATTGCCGGATTTGATGATATCTATTTGGCTAATATTGTAAATCCCTCTTTAACTACAATATGTCAGCCCAAATATGAAATAGGGAAAAGCGGTCTTAAGCTTTTGGCGCAGATGATTGAGAATAAAAAGCTCACAGAACAGAATATTGTACTTCCATATGAATATGTACAACGTAATTCTACTTGTAATATTAATTAAATTGTAAGGAGAGACACTTTATGATTCGCATCAGAGGAAAAGACATGCTCTTTATTGAAGCTCATGGACATGTATGGCAAAAAATTCATGGCAGACGCTTCGACACAAAAAAGGTGATTCCCGTTGGCAATGGCCGCGTACAGATAGGCGAAGAAGAGATTCAATTTTTGCCGCCTGAAATGACCGACTGTAGCTGTCGGATAGAAGTGATGCAAACCTATGAGAAATTATTCGGTTTTGATAAGGTTGTATTGCTGCAAACACCTTGCTATGGTGAGCAATACGAATATATCAATGACATTATTGCAAATAATCCTGACCGTTATGCTACCGTGGGAATTCCTAATCCTCAGGACAAGGCATCATACCTGGAAACAGCAGAGCTTTGTCTGGGCCAATATAAGTATAAAGGACTGAAGTTCGAGGCTCCGGATATTCCCTTTGATATGCTTGCCTTAGAAAACCAGTTTGTATTTGAAGAGATTATGAAATACAATGCATACTTCATGATGGATTTGGGCTGGGGCGATGGCCCTCACGATTTCCCAATTGAGGATATGTTGGAAGTTGCAAAAAGATATCCTGACATGAAAATCATCCTGCCTCATATGGGTGTCAGCAGGCTTTGGGATCCCAAGGAGAAGGGGAATCTTGATAGCTTGAAAAAGACCCTGTCTATATTGGAGCACAATAAAAATGTTTATTTCGATTGTTCGGGTATTCCTATGTTAGCAACTCATGCCGGAGAAGAGTATCCGTGGCCTTTGATGACAGATGTTCTGAGAGAAGCCAAACAGCAGGGTGCTATTGACAGGGTAATGTGGGGAACTGACATGCCTACCGTTTTGGTAGCTTGCACCTACAAGCAGCATATTGATTGTGTTGTAAATTATTGCGACTTCCTTACTGATGATGAAATGGAAAACTTACTTGGCAAAACTGCCGACAAGGTTTGGTTTGGTCAATAAGGCTTCTGTTAAGTAAAGAGGGGGTGTACAATCTTGCAGCAAAATAAAAATGATATCCCTATTGTAGAATTTAAGAATATTACCAAGGCTTTTTCCGGAATTAAAGCATTGGATGATGTTTCCTTTCGAATAAAAAAGGGTGAGGTGCATTGTCTGTTAGGAGAAAACGGTGCAGGCAAATCAACCATCATCAAGATTTTGACAGGTGTTTTACATGCCGATTCAGGAGAAGTTTTTGTAAATGGCAACAAGGTAAATGTAGCAGACATTCGTCAAGCACGCAGCCTTCGTATCGGAACTGTATTTCAGGAAAATAGCTTAATTCCCCATATGTCGGTGGCTGAAAATATTTTTTTAACAAGAGAACCCCGTAAAAAAGGCGGTTTTATTGATTATAAAAAGATGTATGAGCAGACTGTGGAATGGGGAGAACGGCTTGGAGTTAACCTGGATCCTAAAATAAAAATTAGGCAGCTGTCGGTTGCCGAACAGCAGATAGTAGAAATTGTTAAGATGTTTTCACAGGATCCACAGATTGTTATTCTGGATGAACCAACCTCGTCCTTATCAGACAAGGAAATTACCAAGCTGTTTGAGATTATTAAGCGTATGCAGCAAAAAGGAGTAACCTTTATCTACATTTCTCACCGAATGGAAGAAATTAAGGAAATTGGTAATGGCGGTACAGTTTTAAGAGATGGCAAATATGTTGCCAGTATTGAAGATGTTAAAAAGATAGATGTCAGCGAGATTATTACCTACATCGTTGGACGTTCTCTAGATCAGGTTTATCCGCAACGTCATGCCAGCCAGGGAGATGTCATTTTTGAGGTAAAGAACCTTAGCGCAGCCAAGTTGGTAAAAAACGTCAGCTTTACAGTTCGAAGCGGAGAAGTATTAGGATTTTCCGGTCTGGTGGGAGCCGGTAGAACCGAGACTGCAAAGGCGATATTTGGTGTACTAAAAAAGACCGAAGGACAAATTTATCTGGAGGGTAAGGAACTCAATATTCAAAACCCTCACAATGCAATCCAATCCGGAATAGGCTTTTTGACAGAAAACCGAAAAGAAGAAGGATTGTTTTTGCAAAAGTCCGTTTGCTGGAATACGGTTTCGGCATCCTTGGAAAGCATTAAGACTCGCGGTTATCTAAACTTTAAAAAAGAGAGAAAACTGGTTGAGGGATATGTTGAAAAGCTGAAAATTAAAGCTCCCAGCATCGAAAGAGAGGTAAAATATCTTTCAGGAGGCAACCAACAGAAGGTTGTTTTTGCAAAATGGCTCAATGCAGGTTCTAAAGTGTATATTTTTGATGAGCCAACACGTGGAATTGACGTTGGAGCCAAAAGTGAAATATACACAATTATAAACGAGCTGGCAGAAAACGGGAATGCGGTTATCGTCATATCTTCCGAGTTACCTGAAATTTTGGGTGTATGCGACCGAATCGCTATTTTCCATGAAGGGTCTCTCGTAAAGACGCTGCCAAGGTCCGAGGCGACCCAAGAGAACATCATGTATTATGCAATGGGAGGACAAGATGATTACTGCTTTACGAAACAGGCTTAAAGAAAATAGCTTTATAAAAACATTATCCCGCGTGCCCGGATTTAGCGCACTTTTACCTTTGGCAGTGATTGTAATTTTGCTTTCTTTAACAACCGATAAATTTTTAACGCCAGACAATATTATGAATGTGCTTCGGCAAGCATCGGTTTATGCAATTATGGCAACAGGTATGACATTTGTACTTTTGACCGGTGGTGTTGACCTGTCTCAGGGTTCTGTCTTAGCAATGTGCTGTGTTACAGGATGTATGACTCTCAATGCTACGGGAAACATGTGGCTGGCAATGATTGTTTCAGTGGTGAGCGGTGCAGTGGTTGGCTTTATCAATGGTGTTGCCATTGCCTATGTAAAGCTTCCGCCATTTATCATGACCCTTGGTTCCTTATACATGGTACGCGGTTTTACCCTATACATTACCAATTCAACCCAAGTATCTTTCAAAGGTCACGATGCTTTTAAATTCATTGGCCAAGGCTTTTTATTTGGTATTCCTTTTCCTGTCTATGTTTTTATTTTGGTGGGTGTACTGGCCATGCTGTTTTTAACCTACACTGCATCAGGCCGAAACATTTTTGCGGTTGGTTCCAATAAGGTTTCTGCAGAACTGTCCGGTGTAAAGGTTAATAAAACAACAGTTATGGTTTATACTCTTTCCGCTGCTTGTGTTGGTATTGCTGCCATTGTATATTTGGCGCGTCTAACCGCGGCACAACCAACAGCTGGTGAGAGTTATGAGATGGAAGCAATTGCAGCAGCTGTTGTTGGCGGCACAAGCCAGGCAGGTGGAGAAGGCGGTGTCTTTGGCACGCTTATTGGCGCAATCATCATTGCTATCATCAGGAATGGATTGGTTCTGCTTGGCGTTGGCAGTTACTTTACCAAAATAGTAGTAGGACTAATCATCGTATTGGCTGTTGCATTGGATGTAACACGTCGTCGTATGGCCGCAAACAAATAAGTTATGAGTGATTAACTCATAAAAATAAAGGAGGAAAAACAATGAAAGCGAATAAACTTATTGCACTCTTTTTGGCGTCTCTTATGTTAATGACATCTCTTGTGGGCTGCGGTGGCTCAGCAGCAAGCTCTGCACCTTCTGCATCTTCCGCACCTTCCCAAACAGATTCCTCTACAGGCTCTGACGAAAAATTACCAGGAACAGGAAAAACGATTGCTTTTGTACCCAAACAGCTTGGAAACCCTTACTTTGTGGCAGTAAAAGATGCTATTGAGGAAGCAGCAGTTGCCAATGGATTTACCTTTAAGTGCAACGCGCCCGATGCTTCTACAGAAGTAGATAAGCAGATTAGCATCTGTGAAGCCTTCATCAGTGAAGGCGTTGACGTTTTAATTCTTATCCCCAACGATGCTACTGCTTTGGCCAGCGTTATTGACAGTGCTGCTGAAAAAGGAATTGCAGTTTTCCTAGTAGACTCCGGTGCAGATGAAAGTAAATATATCTCTTACATAGGAACCAACAACTATGATGGCGGCTGTCTGGCAGCAGAGTGGTTTGGTAAAAATGTGAATGGTAAAGTTGCTGTTATTGATGGATTTGCCGGAAATCAGGCAACTACAGAACGGTTTAACGGATTTATGGATACCATCAAGAAGTTTAATAACATAGAAGTTGTTACCAGTGACTACGGCAATGGTGATATGTCCACTTCTATGTCTGTTGCAGAAAACTTCCTTACCGCATACCCTGACATTGCCGGTATTTTCTGCTGCGACGACCAAATGGCACAGGGAGCAGGACAAGCTGTTCAGGCTGCCGGAAAATCTGAGCAGGTAACCATCTGCGGCTTTGACGGCTCTCCCGACGGTGCTCAGGCAATTATTGATGGTGTTATTGATGCAACAATTGCCCAGCTGCCTGCCACCATGGGTAAAATGTCTGTAGAATATGCAATGAAGCATTTGGCTGGAGAAAAGGTTGATGAGATTATTTATACTGCCTGTGAAGTGGTGGAATCTAGCAATGCAAGCAATTACCTGAAATGGAACTAAATAGTATCAAAAAGAATTTTTAATAATAATATCACATGCCTGGTCTCAATGTATCATTGGGGCCAGGCATGTGTGTTGCAAAAGACTTTGACTAACCAAATCCAGACGGTGTAAATTCAAAGTGTTATTAAATTAATATTTTTGCTGCTTATTATAATTTTAACATTGATGCTACATCTCAAATTGTCGTTAGTCATACTGTATTAACGATACGGCTCTGTTTGCTATAATCAATACCATATCTTCTACATGCATATAACAGACGTTGGGGAACCACATCTTTGGCTCAGTACAAAACACCATGCCGGGCTGGAGCACAAAATCCACCGAGTGGTTAAGCCAGGGGAGTTCGTGGCAGTCCATGCCAATTTGATGGCCGATGACCCCATTGTGGGCGTTGGTCATATACTCGCCAAAGCCTAAGGCTTACTTCTTCCTGCACTGTACCTACAGCATACACATCTGCTTCGTGGTTTAGCTCTTTTAGGTTGCGCAGTACAGCAGTTGCTACAGCTGCGCCCAGACGCTCATCCCAGGGTTTTCCCATAAGGTAATTAGGGTTGTTAAGCACTCTGAACTGGGTACGGGGGGGTTACAGTGTCCCCAACCCGAATACCCAATGCCTTGACCGCATCAGCATCGTTGACACCAATGTTAACAAAAATATCCTCAACATTCTTTACCTTGGCACGTTCCTCCAGAGACATACCGTGGGGCGGGGGGCTGATGACACCCACATATTCTTTGTCGCCCCGGGTGGTGATGGTTACCTCCTGGGAAAGCAGCAGATGGGCCACATGCCGCCCACCCTTGCCAGATAATAAAAAGCCGTCCTAGGTAATTTTTTTTACCAAAAAACCAACTTCTCCAAATGGCCGAACATGGCTATTTGGGGGCCTGTTTCGTTGCCAAGTCCACAGGACAAATCAGCAGAATCACTGGGTCGCTGTTCATTACAGTCTTACGGCCTATGGTCATCCATAAATCTATGCCTTCTTCGGCTACGATGGTACCCGCTTGCAGCACCTTTTCACGATACAAATTCATACTGCCGCCGCCTCTCTTTTCAGTACACTGTCGCAGTCGCAAGGTGATTTTTACCAACCTCCTGCAAGCTGACAATTTTGTTTTTGCAGGCCTTGTTGGCATAGGGGCAGCGCCCTAAAAAGGAGCAGGCTTCGTCCAAGGTGTTGATGGGGCTGGGAATATCGCCCTCCAGCTCGAAGAGACTGCGCTTCCTTTGCAGCTGTGGGTCTGGGATGGAAATGGCCGACATCAGTGCTACGGTATAGGGA
>JAEYXR010000070.1 GCA_023431215.1 Bacillota bacterium | reverse complement strand
CGGGTTTATGGGCACAAGTCTTATTCCCACTCTATAGTTGCGGGGGGCTTGCTTGTAATGTCATACACAATGCGGTTAATGCCTTTGACCTCATTGATAATACGGCTGGATGCCTTTTCCAGCACATCGTAGGGAATGCGAGCCCAATCGGCTGTCATAAAGTCGGTAGTGGTAACACCACGCAGTGCCAATGCGTAATCGTAGGTACGTCCATCACCCATGACACCAACAGAACGCATACCGGTAAGCACAGCAAAGTACTGGTTGATGCTGCGGTCCAGACCTGCCTTGGCAATTTCCTCACGGAAAATCCAGTCAGCGTCACGGAGGATGTCTGCTTTTTCCTTGGTGACCTCACCCAAAACACGGATACCCAAACCGGGGCCGGGGAAGGGCTGGCGCCATACCAAATACTCTGGTAAACCAATTTCTTCACCCAGCTTGCGCACCTCATCTTTAAACAGCAGACGTAAAGGCTCAATAATTTCTTTAAAGTCTACACAATCAGGAAGCCCTCCCACATTGTGGTGGCTCTTAATCACCGCTGCATCACCCAAACCGGACTCAATAACGTCAGGATAGATGGTACCCTGTGCCAAAAAGTCTACGGCACCAATTTTCTTTGCCTCAGCTTCAAAAACACGGATAAATTCTTCGCCAATAATCTTGCGCTTGCGCTCAGGGTCTTCAACACCCTTTAGCTTTTCCAGATAACGCTCTTCGGCATTGACACGAATGAAATTCATCTCGCGTCCACCAAAGGCTGCCTCCACTTCATCGCCCTCGTTTTTACGCATAAGCCCGGTATCTACAAAAATTGCGGTAAGCTGGCTGCCAATGGCCTGAGAAAGCAAGCCTGCACAAACAGAGCTGTCTACACCGCCGGAAAGCGCCAGAATAACACGCTTATCCCCTACCTTTTTACGAATGTCCTCGATAGCCTGCTGTGCGTAGTTGCCCATGGTCCAGTCACCCACAGCACCACAAATCTCATACAGGTAGTTGCGCAGCATGGCAATACCGTTTTGAGTGTGCATCACCTCGGGATGAAACTGGAAGCCATACAGCTTGCGAGAGGGGCATTCCATGGCAGCAACAGGGGTAGAATCGGTATGAGCCACTGCGGTAAAGCCCTGGGGCATACGACTGACATAGTCTGTGTGGCTCATCCAGCTGATACCCTGAGCAGGCAGCCCTTTAAAAAGAAGACTATCTGTGCAATAATAGGTATCTGTTTTTCCGTATTCTCTGTTTTGAGGCGTAGTAACCTCACCGCCCAGAGCATGGGCCATGGTTTGAATGCCGTAGCAGATGCCCAGTACAGGAATCCCCAGTTCAAAAACAGCAGGGTCAATGCGGGGAGAGCCCTCTTCATAAACACTGTTGGGGCCTCCTGTAAAGATGATGCCAATGGGCGAAAGCTCTTTTGCTTTTTCCACACCCTTATGGTAAGGATGCACCTCGCAGTAAACACCCAGCTCACGCACTCGGCGGGCAATCAGCTGGTTGTACTGGCCGCCAAAGTCCAGTACCAAAATATTTTGATGTGCCATTATATTCTCCGTTTCCTTCTCATTGATAATAATAACCCTAATCAATGGGCAAAAGCCCAGATTCAACGTTTCTATTTTGCCATTTTTCACGTATAAATGCAAGTACTTGCACCAATACGGTTATAAAATTGTAGTAAAATATCCATACATAACACAAAAACACATTTAGAATAATATAATTCCCATAAAAGGGCTTCATTAAAAGAAAATAAAATATTTTATTTTGGTATAGCATCTGGTTTTCTTACTACAATCTTATTGTAATCTGCGCACAAAAAAGGACTCCCGCAAAACGGAAGTCCTTTGGTGCGTAAGCGATTGCTTATTTAGCGGTGTTGTAAGCTTTCTCAAAAGCCTTCAGCAGCTCACCAACGGTGATGGTGCAGGTGGTCTTCAGCTCTTCAACATCGGGAACAGCAGTGTGGCTGTCGTCTCTCTTGTAGGTAGGCATAGCAATGATGTCTTTTGCGTTTTTGCCAACCATGTAAGAAGCCAGTGCAGCATACTGCTCGTTTACTTCTTTACCAATGGCAGAAACTTTTCTCATACCATAATCGTCGCCCAGCTCGTTTTTGGTTTTAACTTCGCCAGCGGGGTCAAATTTCAGAGCGCCGGTAGCATCAAAAGTACCCTTGGGCTGAACAGCATCGATAGCAGCATTCAGAACCTTGCCGTTAGCATCAAAAGCAGCAGATACAACGGAAACGTTAGCCTGAATCTTTCCATCAGCCTCGGCAGTAGCAGCAGAGGCGCTTATGCCGGTAACAACACCCATGCCCAGCTTAACGGTGGTAGAACCGCAGCCAGCAACCAGCAGCAGAACCAGAGTAAGAGCGAATAACTTTTTCATGTTCATTTCCTCCAAACATATTATGTACGAACTTAAGATGTGTTATTTATTTAACGCATCTTCGTACCAATTATAATGCTTTTGCCCAAAAGAAGCAAGCTTTTTTCGCATTCTTGCATCTATTTTCCATAAAAATATGGTTTCTAACAAAAGCTTCTATATAGTAACATACTTTTTATAGGATTTCAACATTTTTTTATCAATCTGTGTTAACATTGCAACAAACTGTTGTTTTGCCAAAAAAATTCACATTCGCCACGTTGCTTTTTTATCTAATTTAGTGTAGGCTTGTGTTTGAAACAAATGGGAGGACTTTCTTGCTGTCATGATAAAAAAAATAATTTTTAAGACAATCTGTATTATTTTATGTGCTACCCTGCTGCTTAACGGCTGCGGAGGCTCTGGGGCTAAAACTCAAAGCGAATATACCAAATATACCCATCATTTTATGGGCGTGTTTGATACCATTATTCAGGTGGTAGGCTATGCCAAAACTCAAGAGGAGTTTGACAGCTATGCCAAAGACATAGAAGCCCGCTTTTATGAGCTCAGCAAGCTTTATGACCGGTTTTATGAGTACGAGGGAATCAACAATATCCGCACCATCAATTTAAACGCCGGTATTGCACCTGTAGAGGTTTCTCAGGAGATTATCAGTCTTTTGGATTTTTGCATGGAGCAGTATGGCCAGAAAGGGGAGGGTGTTGTCAATATTGCCCTTGGCCCCGTGCTAAATATCTGGCATGATTATATGATGCGCTATGCTGACGACCCCCAGAATGCCGTATTGCCCCCAATGGAAGACCTGGAAGCAGCCAATGAGCTTACCGATATCAGCAAGCTACAGATAGACCATGAGGCAGGCACCGTGTTCTTGGAAGAAAAAGGCATGATGCTGGATGTGGGTGCTGTGGCAAAGGGCTATGCCACCCAATTGGTAGCAGATGAGATTTACGAAAAAGGCTTTACCTCCTTTATCATCAGTGCGGGTGGAAACGTAGTAGCCAAAGACCCACCCCTTGATAACCTGCGCAACAGCTGGGGCATCGGGATTCAAAACCCCAACGAAGACCCATCAAATCCCGACTCCCAGTCGGTGGATGTTGTTTTTGTAAAAAACCAGAGTGTGGTTTCCAGCGGTGACTATCAGCGCTTCTATATGGTGGGTGACATGCGCGTACACCATATCATTGACCCCGCTACCCTTATGCCTGCCAACCATTACCGAGGGCTTACCGTTGTGTGTGACGACAGCGGTTTGGGTGACTATCTCTCTACTGCCTTATTTGTACTGGATTATCCCCAGTCCCGGGCACTGGCAGAAGAAAAAGGGGTTGGTGTAATGTGGATTTTTGAGGACGGAACGGTGGAGTATACCGATGCTTTGCTGCCGCTGCTGCGTGACCGGGGCGGCGCTACCTCGGTAATTAAGCAATAGCCTGACACCATGCGGCAATGAACTTTAGAAATGGAGTGTTTTGGATGAAGGAAAAATGGACGGAGTTTAAAAATAAAGTCAGCGGTGCCGAGCTCAGCCGCTCCTGGCAGTATCTGCTTTATATTTATCTGGTACTACCTGCCTTGCTGTTTTTATTTGCCTGGCTGCTGCGTGGCAACAGCATGGGGCATGCACTGGCCAGTTTGTATCACACCTACAACATCTTTGTAGTTTGCCCCATTCCTAATTTTCAGTCCTTTACCGGTGTGCTGGGTCTGCTGTTGGCAATCTATTTTCTCATTCAGCCAATTTGGCGCAAAAATTGGTTTGACCTTGCCATCAGCGGTGCGCTGGTGCTGCTCAACTTTTTATTCTTTTACCTGCAAACCCCCGACGGTATCAATCTAAATTATGTTCTGCTTCGCTTTTTGTCTTTTCAATAAAACTTCTAAGCATAACAAAGAACCCGCAAACTTTCGTTTTGCGGGTTCTTTTATTTAGTCGTTATACCATCCTCCACCATTGTTTTTACGTTTTTCCCTTGTTATCTCTTCCTCCTCATCATCGTCACGAGGAGTCTCTTCACCCAGCCAGGGCTTGTCACCGGCAAGGTGATAGTTGTCATCCAGACTAAAGCCGTGATACGGGCAGGGAGTGGGAATGTTCATGGGCTTATACCAGCCGGTTGCGGTACGGGTACAGTCGGAGGTTGCGGCATAGCCGGTATCCAGACAATATGCCTGAGCCACTACGCTGGCACTGCCCGAAAAGTCTTTGCCGGGCAGATTCTCGTGGACTGCTTTCATCACAGTATTCCACAGCAGCGGTGGAGGGTAAGGTAGGTTTTTGTAACCGATGCTGTGAGGGATGGTGTTGCCATAGGCATCCTTGACGGGTACACGGTTGCCGGTGGCTTCATCGGTGGTCATTACAATCTGCTCGTCAAAGCCCATCCAGCAGGCAGCCACATAATAGGGTGTGGCCCCGATAAACCACTGGTCAACGTCATCGTCGGTGGTACCGGTCTTGCCCGCCACTGGAATATCTCCGCGGAACTTAGCCCGGGTACCGGTACCGTATGGGCCGGTGGTGACCCTCTGCAGCAGCTTGTTTAGTACTGTGGCAGTTTCAAAGCTCAGTACACGATTGGGTACATCATTATTTTCCAAAACCACCTTGCCGTCGGCGTCCAGCACACGGGTATAAGAGTAAGGCTCTGTATAGGTGCCGCCGTTGGCAAAAATCTGGTAAGCACCTGCCATTTCCAAGGGGGTAATGCCGTAGGTCAAGGCACCCAAGGACATTGGGCTCATACCGATATCCGATTCTACCAGACTATCGATATGCAGGCTGTCATGCAGGAAGCTCCACATATATTTAGGGGTCAACATCTCGGTAAGGCGTACGGGAATCATGTTGGTAGAACGCTGAAGAGCCTCCTCCAAAATCATATATCCCTTAAAATCATTGTAGTAGTTGCGGGGGCTCCAGGCTGGCTGGCCGGGGCCGGGTACAATGGAGTAGGGGCCATCCAGTACCAGTGAAGACCAGTTGACCAAATCATTCTCAAAAGCCAGTGCATAGGAAGAAATGGGCTTGATGGTAGAACCGGGCTGACGCTTGGTATCGGTAGCACGGTTCCACACGCGTGCGCCTTCTTTTTTACCGGTGCCGCCCACCATTCCTTTGATAGCGCCGTTGGTATCCAGAATAATAAAGGCAGACTGGGGGTATTCATCCTTATTACTTACTTTGGGGAAGTACTCCTCATAGTTTTCATAAATATTTTCAACGGTTTTCTGCACAAAGGGGTCCTGGGTGGTATAAATGCGGTAACCACCTGAGTAAAGAGCAGCTTCTGCTTCCGCATAGGTATACCCCAGCTTCTCCATCAGGTCAGTTATGACCTCTTCCATCATGTAATCTACAAAATAGCTTTGACTGTAGTTAAAGCGTTTTTCGGCAGTTCCTTCGTCAAATACAATTTTTTCTGCCACAGCCGCTTCGTATTCCGCATCGGTCAGCAGGCCCTGCTCATGCATCAAGAACAGGATGTCCTCCTTGCGGCTCTGGTTGTTTTCATACTCTGTGTAGGGGTTATAAAAGGTTGGGTTGTTGGTAATACCGATAATGCTTGCCGCTTCGGCCACGGTAAGCTCGCCTACATCCTTGTTAAAGTACAGGTTTGCCGCAGCCTGAATACCGTTGGTGTTGTTGCCAAAAGGGATAGCATTGAGGTATGACTCAATAATCTGGTCTTTGGAGTAGTGCTTTTCCAAATTAAGGGCACGAAAAATTTCACGAATTTTTCTGGGGATAGAAACCTCACGGTCGTTGGAAAGGTTGCGGATGACCTGCTGAGTAATGGTAGAACCTCCGGGAGTGCCCTCATAGAGGGAAAAACCAAATTTTTGCATGACAACATTGGCAAAAGATGCAAAGGTACGCTTAAAGTCTACACCGGTGTGTGTATAAAAGCGCTTATCCTCTACAGCAATGGCAGCATTCAATACATGTTTGGGAATATCGGCAAAATCCACCCAGATACGGCTGCCATCCTTGCTGGAAAGACGCTGAATCTCAGCAGCTGTACCGGTTTCCGGATCATCAGCGTAGATGATGGTGGTATAGCTCAGCTTAAAGGCGTCCAGGTCAAACTGCTTGGTATCGTCACCCAAAATATCAAAGACATATACCGTAAGCCAGCAGCCCACAACACATCCAACAATGGTGGCAAGCATCAATATTACAGCAATAACCCGGAAAAAGCCCCTCATTACATTGCCGACTGCACTGCTCCCTTTGGAAGATGTTCTTTTGGACGTTCCCCTGCGCGGAGAACCCCCATCACCCGAATTCCCGGCTCCTCTGGAGCCGCTGCCGGGGTTTCGATTTTGTTTCATACAGATATTAGCCTCCTAAGTAAAACCTATTGTGCTGCAGTCTCACCAAAATTGGGTATGCAGCATAGGGTAGAAAACAAGGATTCCTCTTATTATTGACACTTTATAGCTCTAATAGCCTGCTATTTAGGCCATAAGTGGTATTACAGCGCCCTTGCAGGCAGGATGACAAAAACCATTTTACAAGGCATCTTTTGCCATAAGGGTATAATAACCGCTTTGCGGTTATTATACCATAAATGCGCAACGGAGTGTTACAATTTTTTGAATTTGCAAAACGGCATCAAGAATAGTTCACTACAAATATTGCATGATTGGGCACTTTTTGCCAATACTGACACATAGGAATCCCGCTTCCGGGATTTTTCCTGTGGGAGCACGAAAGGAGAACCGTCATGTATAAAAGAGTTGGAGCGGCTTTTGCAACTGTGGCCGTTGCCATCATTTTGGGAATATCTCTGTCCTATGTGCCAAGCGGCACCCCCATATCATTACCGGAGGAACCATCGTCCTCTGCAGCACCCGTGGAGGAACTACCGTCTTCCTCCTCCGTTTCTGTTGCAGCTCCGCCGCCTACCCGCCAATACGAGGCCCCGCCTTCTTCCCAACTAACGGAAAAAGGGTACTACATCAAGGATTGGAACGGGCGTGTAGCTATTCTGCGCGAGGGTGAGGAAACCCCCGAGATGATTTTTGACATCTATACCCGACTGCTTCCGGAATATGATCAAGAGCAGCTGAAAGAGGGTCTTTATGTTCAAAGCTACGAAGAACTCACCGGAATGATAGAGGATTACATCAGTTAATCAGCCTTATTATCTCATAAAGATTTTATACCGCTTAGTATGTACATTTGGCAAGGGTTTATTGCGCTTTGTAACCCTTGCCTTTGTCATGTCACCACACTGTAACCGTTCTTTTACTCTATAAGGATGAAATCAACCTTTACAGCATGCTATACTGATAACACAGAAAAGGAGTGTTGTCCATGAGCTTTACAATGGTGCATACCAATATAAACGTCTTTGATCTTGAAAAAAGCATTGCATTTTATGAAAAAGCCCTTGGCCTTACCGTAAAACGCGTAAAGGAACACCCCAACGGAAAGTTTAAGCTGGTTTTTATGGGGGATGAAACCTCCAGCTGCCAGATTGAACTGACCTGGCTGGCCGATCGTCAGGATCCTTACAACTTGGGTGACAATGAAACACACATTGCCTTTATTACTGATGATTTTGACGCTGCGTACCAGCATCATAAGGCTATGGATGTTGTCTGCTTTGAAAATAAAGACATGGGCATCTACTTTATTAACGACCCCGATGGTTACTGGCTGGAGATTATTCCTGCCAAACGCTAAGCCATAAATGTAAACGCCGTCTCCACCGGCGTATCATACCTCCATAACATTTAATCTTTTAATCTTTCTAAAGACCCCGGCTGCTTCAGACAGCCGGGGTCTTTTGTTGCCGCTTTTTTCATACCATAATAGCAGGAAACCACTGACACTGCCCTTACAAGCTGTAAAGGCGGTTCTCTTTACCCGGTTTCTCAGTACAGATACAGGGGTGCTTTGTTTGGCTGACCTGCAACATACACTGGAAATAGCGCAAGGCGTGCTATGGGGGCCTGCCACCATCGCTCTGCTTCTTGGCGCAGGGCTTTGGTTTTCTGTTGGAACAGGCTGGATGCAGCTGCGTCGGCCCGGACTGGTGCTGCGTAAAACCATAGGCACCCTGTTCAAACCTAAAAACAAAAGGGATAAAAACGGTGTATCGCCCTTTCAGGCTATGACAGCCGCTCTGGGGGGCACCATGGGCACCGGTACCATTGCCGGAATTGCCACTGCCATTGTGGCGGGAGGCCCCGGGGCTGTGTTCTGGATGTGGGTCTCAGCCTTTTTTGGCATGATGACCAAATACGCCGAGGTGGTTCTGGCTGTCCATTTTCGGGAACGCACACCGGGGGGCGGCTGGCGCGGCGGACCCATGACCTACATCCAAAAGGGGCTTGGGGCCTCCTGGCTTGCTGTTTTTTTCTCGGTCAGCTGTGTCATTGCTTCCTTGGGAACCGGCAGCTCAACTCAGGTTCATTCCATGGCAACCGCACTGAAAAGCCGCTTTGGCATTCCACCCCTTCTGTGTGGCATTATAACCGGCATTGTGGTAGGCCTGGTTATTTTAGGGGGAATTGGGCGTATTTCATCCTTTACCGAAAAACTCATCCCCTTTATGTCCCTTCTGTATCTTGCATGTGGCTGTTATGTGTTGTGGTGCAATCGTTCCGCCGTACCGGATGCCTTTTTTTCCATCTTCCGGTATGCACTAAGCCCACGCGCCGCCGTTGGCGGTGTGGGTGGTTATACTGTTGCCGGGGCCATTCGCTTGGGGGTAGCTCGGGGCATCTTCACCAACGAAGCAGGTATGGGCAGTGCTCCCATCGCTCATGCCAGCTCGGACACCAAAAGTCCGGTGGAGCAGGGCATGTGGGGCATCTTTGAGGTGTTTGCGGATACCATTGTGGTATGCACTCTTACCGCACTTGTTCTCCTGTCCTCTGGTGACCTGTGGCTTTCCGGCCTGGATGGCTCGGAGCTTACCGCTGCTGCTTTTGAGGGGGCTATGGGCGGCTTTGGGTCTGCCATGGTAGCCGTTTCCCTTGTGTGCTTTGCTCTGGCCGCCATCATCGCCTGGGCATACTACGGTCAGCGTGCCGTAGAATACCTCACCGGCGTAAGTACCGCCGCTGTGGGGTTTTATCGTCTGGCCTATGTGGCTGCCACCGTGTGGGCATCCACCTTAGACCTTCATACTGTTTGGGGGCTTGCAGATGTTTTAAACGGCTTTATGCTGCTGCCAAACTTGCTTGCGCTGCTGGCACTTGGCCCAACGGTATTACGCCTGAGCCGGGAGTACCTTTCCAGTCTCAATAAGTAATAATATGCTTTCATGTGTAGCATAAAAACAGGCAAACGGTTTATACCGTTTGCCTGTTTAGCTTTTTATCAATATTAGCTACTCTACAATTGAGCGAATGGCAGTCCACACCTCACGGGAAATACCGTTTTCCTCATATTCATCGCGATAAAGCTTTACAGCCGGAGTAAACAGCGCTTTGCTATAATCCTGCCGCACCACCGAAACACCGCTGCCCTCTAGCTGCTCCAAAAAGCTTTCTTCCGCAGCATTGCGGCTGTCGTTTTGGCTTTGAATGGTATAGGCCACTGCCTCCTGCAGCAAGGACAAGTGTTGACGGCTCAACTGTGCATCTTGGCTGCACATCAGCCACAGGGTGCGTATTCGGTGGCGGGTTACCTCCAAATACTTGGCTTCGGCAGGAAAATTGCCGCTCAGCGGCACTTCCATGCCTCTCAGCTCCTGCCCCTCCATCAGTTCTTTCATTTCTTCCGGAAGAAGAAATTGTATTTTTTTTGTACCCAGCGCTTCAAAAATACTGTTGTTTAGCAGGCTATTGTCAGCACCCAAAGACGAAATTCCCTCCAGCCCTACCTCGGCCAGGTACTGGTTACTGCGGGTGGCAATACCCATGGTTCCCCCGTAATAAATCGCCAGCACAGTCCCTTTCAGCTGCTTTTGTGCCGCAGAACCTGCAATGCCGTTGGGGTTGGAAAGCACCGTAAAAAGCTTTTCTTCATCTTGAAACAAAAAGGGTGCGGTTAAACCTGTCAAGCGGCAATTCAGCTTGGCAATATCTGTATCCCACAGCAGGGCAGCATCTACACTTCCCTGCTGATACAGCTCAAGCACATCCTTATCCTGAGCATATTTAATAATCAAATGCCCGTCAGAAAGCTCCTTGGCTTTTGCTGCCAGCATCTCCATGGTATCCAACATAACCTCATCGGCATCCGGCGGCAGCGCCACTGTCACCAGCTGGATGGCATTGTCTTGTTCCATGCTTTGCTCCTTTGGATATTTCCACAGCCCATAAGAGCCACAGGCTGTTAAAAGGCTCAGGCATGCCGCCAAAGCCACTGCCCTAAAAAAAGACTTCATAACGGTATGCCCCCTTCCACATTGCTATTGAGTAGCAAGATAATGAATGCGATCTGCATGATAAACGGTATTTGCTGCCATGGAGTTGTTGAGAAAAATGACGGTTTCAATGTCGTTGTCTACAATAAAGTCAAACAGAGAACTTTCATAATGGCGGTAGTCAATGACAAATACCTTATCATAGCTGGCCATGAGGAACGGTGCAAAGGCATTGCCGTAAGAATCCTTCAGCAGCAGCACATTATCACCGTTTTCAATGTCCAGATTATCCATTTGGAACACCGGATTATCACCGTAAATAAAGACCGAGTAGGCGTTGCCACCTTGGGCAAAGTCTGCCCAGGCAGGCACAGGGTAGGGGGTGGTCGGCGCCTGCTTGGTAAACATTTGGGCCTTGTAGTTGGTGGCGGTAATATAGTAATCTACATAGTCCGGATTTGCTCCCAGCTTGGCATCACGGGTTTCCCCATAAATGGTGCCCTAAAAATTTTCAATGGAATGCTTTTCCAGCTCGT
This sequence comes from Bacillota bacterium, assembly GCA_023431215.1. GTDB lineage: Bacteria > Bacillota > Clostridia > Oscillospirales > Ruminococcaceae > Angelakisella. The sequence goes on along the minus strand of JAEYXR010000070.1, from coordinate 3,865 downwards.
GGAGGGATGGATAACTTATACCTGCCTCCCGGCAAAAGGCTACATAGGCATAATAAGCTCCTTCTGCCGTCCAGTGGTGGTCAGTACGGAAATAAATATACTTGTCGGTGTTCATTTCAAGCCAGGAGTAAGCGTCCACTGGTATGACATTGCTGTTTTGGTAAAAACCGTATAGATAATCAATGTTTTCTTTTTGAGAGTTGCTCATAGCCTTGTACTTTTGGGGCAGATAAAATTCTCCGGAGGTAGGCACAACAATATTATACACCTTGGCCAGTCCTTCCACACGGTCAGCAAACTCCGAAATATACTGAGCATACAACTGAGCTCCGGGCTTATAGCCGCCAAACAGGTAACACGCTCTGTCCCCGCTTACCACACACCCATTGGTCATATAGCCGTCCGGCACCTCCGGAGGAGCCTGAGAAGACGCTGATTCTGACGCCGGGCTGCTCTGGGGCGGTTGTTGCGGCTGGCTGCCGGATGCAGGAGTCTGCTGTGAGCTGCTGCCATCATTTGGAGCAGAGGAAGAAGCGGGTGCTGCCTCCTCACTGCTTTGGGGCATAGGCTCAGCCTGAGAAGCTTCCGGAGTAGAGGATTGCACCGGTGGGTCCGGTGCGGCGTTTTGAGAGTTGCCACCGTAAATTTTTACATCGTCGGCACCGCGGAAGCCCTTGCATTCTTCTAAAAATGCGCTGAGCTGTATAAAACTTTCCCGAAACGGAAAGGTGTCGGCATAGTGTGCTTCAAAATCCTTTAAATAGGTGCCGCCAAAAAACGCCTCAAAGCTGAATTGGGGCATTGCGGCAAGATTGCGCTTTTCATGTTCGGAATAGGTGGGCTTTGGCAGCACATAGGACAGCAGCCCCAGGGTGCTCATAAATGCCATCAGCAGTACCAGACACCGCAGAGAAAGCAATGTTGCCAGCTTGGGCTGACTTTTTGGTGTTTCATCATGCATGATGTTGCTTCCTTTCTCCTATCGGCAAATTTAAAAACGAAAATATAAGAAGGGGTTGTAAGACTGCCCCACCAATAGCGCTGTAGATACAAGAAGCAGCAGGATACATCCCCCTGCCTGTACCACCGATAGTACCTCCTGACGCTGCTGTGGCAGGTGGGCTACCTTTTTGCGCACCATTGGCACAATGGGGGCACAAAAGGCCACCGACACCGCTATCCACACCAGGTTGTTGAGGATTACGGTACCCAGCCCCGGGTCGATAAAGCCTGCGCCGCCACCAAACAGAGTTGTCAAAAAGGCACCCAGCTGTTTCATATCGGTGTAATAAAACAGGCTCCAGCCAAAAAATACAACCACCCAGGAGTAAACAAGTCCAACGGCTTTGGGCAGCCGCACCAAAATTTGATGAAGGTACAGTTTTTCTAAAATCAGCAGTGCACCGTAATAAGCGCCCCACAGCACAAAGTTCCAGCTTGCACCGTGCCAAAGACCGGTTAGCAGCCACACGACACAAATGTTGCGCAGCTGGTGGCTGTACTTTCCGCCTAGGGGAATGTACACATAGTCCCGGAAAAAGGTGGATAGCGAAATGTGCCACCGCCGCCAAAAATCGGTGATGGAAACCGAGATATAGGGGTAACAAAAGTTTTCATCATAATGAAATCCAAACATACGCCCCATGCCAATGGCCATATCGGAATAGGCTGAAAAGTCATAATAAATTTGGATGGCAAACATGGTCATGCCAAACAGCACGCCCATAGAGGACATGGCTGACAGGTCGCCGTCCAAATACCGTCCTGCAAGACCTCCGGCGATGTTGGCCACCACTACTTTTTTGGTCAGCCCCACACAAAAGCGGCAAAAGCCGCCCCAAATGTCTTCAATATCTACAACACGGTTGTCTATCTCGTAGGCAATGTTTTTGTAGCGGACAATGGGCCCTGCCACCAGCTGATGATACATGGTGACATACATCAAAAACTTCAGGTAAGACCGCTGCTCCTCCACATCTCCCCGGTAGACATCTACCATGTAGGAGATGATTTGGAAGGTGTAAAAAGAGATACCAATGGGCAGTGTAAACCCCGGAGGTGCCAGTGATGTTCCAAAAATACCGTTGATATTTTCGTACAGAAAGCCGGTGTATTTAAAAATTCCCAGCAGCAAAAGGTCGATGGCAATAGCGATGATAAGTGCCAGGCGTGCATCGGGCGTTGCGCGGCGGTCGGCAATGACAAGCCCCAGCGCCCAGTTGAGTAGCGCTGTAAGCACAAGAAGTATAATCCACACTGGCTCTCCCCAGGCATAAAACACCAAAGAAAAAACCACCATAATGATATTGCGAACATGATTGTTCTTTGCCAAAAAATATAGGATGACGTTAAGAGGCAAAAACACATAGAGAAAAAACAAGTTGGAAAAAACCACTATGACACCACCATTTCAGCCTTGGCAAACTCCGCCTGACAAAGCCTTTCTTCTTACTCGCAACAGGCCTATACCGTTAAAATCTGTTCTCCTGCACACCACTGCACATTCTAAGAGTACTGCAAAACTACTTTTTTCATTTATTTTTTGCTTTTTTAACCAGTATTACAGCAACAAGGAATATTGTGCAGTTTTGTACTTTAATTTGGTAAAACTTGGGCATAACTATTGTAATTATAGCAATAATTTAGTAGAATCACAAGAGAAGCAAGCCCATAAGACACTTTGCAAACTTATATATTTGTTTCACAATCAGCGCCCCCCCTCTTGACTGCTTGCCTGCACAGGCAACCGCCATAACATGTTATGGTTATTCTGCCATATTCTTATGATTTTAAAGCTTATGCAACTAGGAGTACACTACTATGACTGTCTCATCCAGGCGCGCCATGCTTCTGATGGCAAGCTGCGGCTTTTTGTGGAGTATCGGCGGACTGTTTATCAAGCTTATTCCATGGAACCCTCTGGTTATTGCGGGAGGAAGATCCTTTATTGCGGCACTGGTATTTTTGGTATACCTAAAGGGAATCAAAAAGCCCTTTTGCTTTAACAGCCGGGTGTTTTGGTGCGGCGCTTGCCTTGCAGGCACCATGCTGCTCTTTGTATGTGCCAACAAGCTCACCACCTCTGCCAACGCCATTATCCTGCAGTCCACCTCTCCGGTGTTTATTATGGTTATCAGCGCTGTGTTTTTGGGGTCACGCTACCGCAAAAGCGAGTATGCGGTGGTGTTTATTACTCTACTGGGCATCAGCCTGTTTTTTTTCGATCAGCTTTCCCCCGGTAATCTGGCAGGCAATATTCTGGCCCTTGGCAGCGGCTTGTTTGTCGCCCTTTTGTTTGTGCTCACCTCACGTCTGCCAGATGAAGAAAGCTCCATGAGTGCGCTGCTTACAGGTCACCTGCTTACCGCTTTGGTGGGGCTGCCCTTTGCCTTTGTTTTCCCCACTTCCGTCACCGGTTCTGCAGTTGGTGCTTTGCTTGTGCTTGGTATTTTTCAGCTGGGCATTCCGTATATCCTTTACGGCCTGGCCTCCCGCAACTGTCCCCCGCTTTACTGCTCTCTGATAGGCATGATTGAACCGCTGTTTAACCCTGTGTGGGTGTTTTTGGTGGTGGGAGAGCTGCCCGGTTTTTTTGCCATTATCGGTGGTACAATAGTTTTGATTACCGTTGCCACATGGTGCGCTCTTAGCGCCCGGGCGGTTGCTGCAGCCCCTGATATAAAATAACACGGCATCTCATTTTGCAAGAATCGTAAGAATCGAGGTTTTTAATTTGGACGCTCAAACTGTAATCAATCCTGGCAAAAATGAATGTATTGAGGTAGATGGAGTACTTTATCGCCGGCTGTGTATCAAAACTCATGTGATTACCGACGCCGACAGTATGCCCGATGTAGCCCTGCGC
>JAEYXR010000029.1 GCA_023431215.1 Bacillota bacterium | reverse complement strand
CCTTTGTAATATCAAAGAGAAACTGCGACATGGAAATACCTCCCTTATAATCTATGCCGGAAGTATGGTCATCTATTCAGGGTTCTATTCAAAAATAAATGATAACTGCATATGGGTATATCCCGATGGCTTTATCTCATGAAATTTTGTTGTATTGTCGCTGCTTCTTTAGTATATTCTTTCAATTTAAAAAAGATAAGCGCAGATATTTTATAGCAGTAATAAAAAAGCAAAGGAAGGCTGGGGAGTTTAAAAGTCCGCAAACAAAAAACAGCGGACAGCTTAAAAGCTGTCCGCTGTTCGACATGCCGCAGCATGTGTTATTTATAGAAATGAGTGGGTCTGTAAGCCGGGTTCTGTATTTGACAACAATCTATCTACGCTTTGCGTCGCCGCAAAGCTTTAGCCACCTGGTCGGGACCGGCGGGCAACCGTTATGCCCCTGTGCGGTGTTGCTTCGGATAGGGTTTACATAGCCGCAAAGTCTCCTTTGCGCTGGTGGGCTCTTACCCCGCCTTTCCACCCTTACCGGAATATCCGGCGGTATCTCTCTGTTGCACTTTCCCTAAAGTCGCCTTCGGCTGCCGTTAACAGCTATCCTGCCCTATGAAGCCCGGACTTTCCTCACGCACGGCCTTTCGGCCTGTACCTGCTGTTGTCTGGCCCACTCAAAGCTATCGTTCAATGCTTAGTCCTTCAGCGGACGGCCATAGCCGTCTACCGCAATAGAACCTGTAAAGATTAAAATGGCCTCTACCAATGCCCAAATGCCAATTGCCGGTGCCAAAAACCCGCAGGTGCACAACGTAAGAAGCAGCTGCCATAGGCCACGTGTTTTGTAACCCAGATAAAAATTATGAATACCCAGTGTTCCTACAAAGATGCCCAGCAAACCTGCAACAAGCCGAGATTTGGGTTCAGAATAAACGGTAGGATAAGTGTTGTTGGGGTATCCTCCATTTGGGTATCCATTGGGATTTGCGCCCGGGGCATACCCCTGCTGCTGGCCGGAATAGCCGCCAGAGGGAGGATTGTAGGGGTTGTTATAGCTTTGCTGCTGATATTGCTGTTGGTTATCACCCTCCAAAGGAGCTCCACAGCCGGGGCAGCTGCCTACAGCACCATCTGTTTGAGTGCCGCAACCAGAGCAAAAGTGCAAACCAACTCCCATTGGAACGCCGCAGTTAGGACAGTAAGCAGCAGTGTCCTGGTTTTGCATCCCGCAATTTTTACAATACATGTTGCCCAATTCTCCTCCCATGGGAATTTTAAAATATTTGCCTTTGCAATAGTGGTTTAAAACCATTTAATGTGCGCAGGCAAATTACATAAAATAGTATAACATTTTTTTAACCTAGATACAAGAAATTTATATGAAGGAAAGAGGAGGCTTTTTGGCATAAAAATGTTGTCACAAGCATTTTTATGCAGTATAATGATTCTGTTATCATATTTTTGCAAGTTAGGCCATGTAAATTATGCAGCAGACAATGGCGTCCTGTTATGCTCCTACCCTGTAGGACCCTGTTGTTTGCTGATAAGACAAACTAAGGAGGATATTGGGTATGGAATTTAAAAGCAGCTATTTGCAGGGTGTATTTGATACAGTTTGCAAGCGCAATGGTAACGAACCTGAGTTTATTCAGGCTGTCAAAGAGGTTTTAGAGTCTTTTGAGCCTGTTGTGGCTATGCGTCCTGACATTGTAGAGGCAGGTATTATTGACCGAATTGTAGAGCCTGAGCGTTTTATCCAGTTCCGTGTTTCTTGGGTGGACGATGCCGGCAAGGTACAGGTAAACCGTGGCTTCCGTGTGCAGTTTAACTCCGCCATCGGCCCTTACAAAGGTGGATTGCGCCTGCATCCCACTGTTTGTGCTTCTGTTATCAAATTTTTGGGCTTTGAACAGACCTTTAAAAACAGCCTTACCGGACTGCCCATGGGCGGCGCCAAAGGCGGCAGCGACTTTGACCCCAAGGGTAAGAGCGATGGTGAGATCATGCGCTTTTGCCAAAGCTTTATGACCGAGCTGATGAAGCATATCGGTCCCGATACCGACGTTCCTGCAGGAGATATTGGTGTTGGTGCACGTGAGATTGGCTTTATGTATGGCCAGTACAAGCGTATTGCCAATGACACTGCCTGTGTGCTTACCGGCAAGGGCCTGACCTATGGCGGATCTTTGGGCCGTAAAGAAGCTACCGGCTACGGCTTGTGCTACTTTACCCGCGAAATGCTCAGCTGCATGAAGAAAGAAACCTTTGCAGGTAAACGTGTTGTAATTTCCGGCTCCGGCAATGTTGCCACCTACGCTGCCGAAAAAGCAATGGAATATGGCGCTACCGTGGTAGCCATGTCTGACTCTGCCGGCTATGTGGTAGACGACAGCGGCATTAAGCTGGATGTGATGAAACAGCTAAAGGAAGTAGAGCGCGGACGCATCAGCGAGTATGCAAAGCGTGTTTCTACCGCCGCATATGTTGAGGGCTGCAAAAATATTTGGGGCGTAAAGTGTGATATTGCCCTGCCCTGCGCAACTCAAAACGAGCTGGACGGCGAAGCAGCAGACAAGCTCATTGCAAACAGTGTTATTGCTGTTGCAGAAGGCGCCAATATGCCTTGCACACCAGAAGCCGTTGCCAAGTTCCAGGCTGCCGGCGTGCTGTTTGGGCCAGCCAAGGCTGCCAACGCAGGCGGTGTGGCTGTCAGCGGTTTGGAAATGTGCCAGAATGCTGCCCGCTACAGCTGGACACTGGAGGAAGTAGACAGCAAGCTTAACAACATCATGGAAGGTATTTTCCACAATGCCTACAATGCTTCTAAGGAGTTTGGTGATGAAGGTAACCTGGTCATGGGTGCCAACATTGCAGGCTTTATGAAGATTGCTGATGCTATGAAATGGCAGGGCGTTGCATACTAAGGGAGATATTTCTTATTAGTTGCTGAAATAGACAATACAGGCCACCGTGTTTTGGGCATTTTTGTTGCCCCAAGTGCGGTGGCCTATTGCATTTATCACTGCAAAGTGCTAAAATTTAACAAGAATAGTCAAAAAGAAAGGGGAATATCACAGATGCAAGAAATTAAAATTACACGCAACCCAAATCCCAAAGACAAACCCACAGATGAGTCTAAGCTGGGCTTTGGCAAGCTTTTTTCTGACCATATGTTTATGATGGACTATAAAACAGGGGAGGGCTGGCACAATGCCCGCATCGTGCCCTACGGTCCCATTTCCCTTAGCCCGGCTTCTTCTTGTCTGCATTACGGTCAAACCGTTTTTGAAGGCATGAAGGCCTACTACGGCGTAGACGGTGAAATTCGTCTGTTCCGCCCCGACGAAAACTTTAAGCGCCTGAATGCTTCCAACGAGCGTCTGTGCATTCCTGCCATTGACGAGGAATTATGTGTAGAGGCAGTTAAGAAACTGGTAGAGCTGGATAAGGACTGGGTTCCCCGTAAGGAAGGAACTTCTTTGTATATTCGTCCTTTTATTATTGGTAACGATGACTTTTTGGGTGTAAAAGCTGCCGATGAGTATTACTTTATCATCATTGTGTCTCCCTCTGGTGCTTACTATGCTTCGGGCCTTGCACCCGTACGTATCTACGTGGAAAATGAATATGTTCGTGCTGTTCGCGGGGGTACAGGTGCAGCAAAGACCGGCGGAAACTATGCTTCTTCACTTCTGGCACAGGATCAGGCTCATGAACAGGGCTATAGCCAGGTGTTGTGGCTGGATGGCGTAGAGCGCAAGTATATTGAAGAAGTTGGCGCCATGAACGTATTTTTTGTGGTAGACGGCGAAGTGATAACGCCCATGCTGGGCGGCAGCATTTTGCCGGGTATTACCCGTAAATCTTCCATTGAGCTGCTGAAAAGCTGGGGCATACCCGTTACCGAGCGTCTCATTACCGCACAAGAGCTGGCAGATGCATACGATGCAGGCAAGCTGGAGGAAGCCTTTGGTACCGGTACTGCTGCCGTGGTATCTCCCGTTGGTGAGCTGAAGTGGGGAGATAAGGTAATGTCCATTGGAAATGGTAAAATTGGCGCAATTACCCAGCGCTTGTATGATGCCATGACCGGCATCCAATATGGCAAGCTGGAAGATGTAAATAACTGGACTATAAAGGTTTGTAAAGGTTAGTTCACTTAAAAAGACCCTCCTACCCATCATGCGGTCGGCCGCAGCAGGGTAGGAGGGCTTAGTTTTGTATAAGTCTGCACGCAATTTTATATAGTTGGAGCTTATAAACTTCTTATCAGATTGGCCATAAAGGCATGATAATCACTTTTGGTTACAATATCTCAGTGATTTCCACAATGGTGCTCGCCACAACCGTGCTCACCGCAGGTTTCACCATGATCGTGATGATGTTCACCGTGGTGGTTACAGTTTGCTTCGGTACGCTGAGCCAGTTTTCCAGCAAGCAGAGCTTCTACGGCCGCATCTGCACTGCCTGTAACTCCGGCATACAGCAAAATACCGGCAGCATCCAAGGCATTTTTGGCGCCGCCTCCAATGCCTCCGCAAATAAGAACATCTACTTTAGACTGCTGCAAAAGAGCTGCCAAGGCACCATGGCCGCTTCCGTTGGTACTAACCACTTCGGCACTGATAGTTTTTCCGTCCTTTGCCTCATAAATCTTAAAGAATTCGCTGTGACCAAAATGCTGAAAAACCTCTCCGTTTTCATAGGTAACTGCAATTTTCATGTGTTTTCTCCTTTTCTGCCGTGGCTGCGGCTTGTTTATTAGTTGTTATTCATTGGTGTGGTGGGTATGGTGCTTGTTACGGCAGCCTTTGTTGCATCTGCATTCACAGCTGTGATTATCCCCTTCACAAAGGACATACTCACCGCCTTGTATATGCAGCTCTTTTTCTTGTACCAGGCACTCGGCAAGCTTGCGTCTGGCGCTGTTATAGATTGCTTGCGCTGTGGTACGTGCTACACCCATACGCTGGGCACATTCTTCCTGTGTCAGGCCCTCTAAGTCAATCAGCCGGATACTCTCAAATTCGTCTACTGCCATTATTACAACAGAGCTTTGATCTCCTTGGTTATTAACGGGGCCAAAGCGCGCACATCGGGGTACAGCACAAACTCGTCTTCGCTTACAGGGTCTTGGCATTAGCATCTCCTCTTTTTACAATATTATTGGCATATGCCATTTATATTTGCAATTATAACTCTATTATTGGCATATGTCAATAATAAGACAAATAAAAATACCCCCGGCAGAAAATTTTCTGCCGGGGGTAAAGGACTAATTATTCAATATCTGTTTTCCATAATCCATGGAGATTGCAATAAGCAAATGCGGCTACAGGCTTTTCGTCAGCCAGAGCAAAGGTTACCTTTGGCTCCTCACCGGGAGTTAAGGACTTGCGCTGTCCGCCACGGTCGGTCTGAAGGTAAATCCAAACAATGTGGTGCTCATCTATCATAGGATGGTAGGTTGAGCCGACCTCCACAGTAACGGTATTACCGTTGACAGTTACTACTGGCAGGTGCTTTTCAACACTGGCTTCAGTGGTATTGGCTACCAGCTCCTGCATAGGTTCACCGCAGCAAACAACAGATACACCCGAATCATGAATTTTGCCGATGAGATTTCCGCAGTGCTTGCAGAGAAAAAAACGATGCTGTGAGTTTGACATAATAATTACCTCCCAAATTTATATTTCTTTGATTTTAATATGTAGGGTTTGATTGCATTCATCATACCAACATATTATTTTTATTACTGTGACATAGTCACAGTAAATAAACATGATAAAAAATAAGAACTATTTGAACATATTAGCTGTTTGTGCCCATATCTTTAGGCAGGTGCGCAGTTAGAATTCTTACAAACAATTTTAATAGTGGATAACATCCTCTGAAGAAAGTATGCGTTCCAAAACAGGCTGTGCCTGTGCAGAAGCGAAAAAGTTATAGGTGGTATCAGGGATAAGAGAATGTGCTTCTTCCAGCCGCCCCTGTTTTAGCAAGCTGCGTACAGTAGAGGCGCTAATGGCTTTGCCTCCAAACTCTTTTCGAGGAATGACAATACATTCAATACCTGCCAAAGGCAGTTCCTCCTGCATTACCTGATTGTAAATGCCCGTTACCTGGCTGGTAGGCTCCTCACCTACATAGCGCCGGGTAATACCAAGGGCCTGGGCAATCCGTTTAAACACTGCCAGATCCAGCTGGGCATGGGCGCGGTTGACTAAAACATCATCCTTTAAAAAATAGGAGGGAAAGGTGGAAGAAGAAATTAAATAGCTGCCGGTTCTGTGATATACGATGTTGGAAAGGTGAGCGGTACCAGCCTTAACTAGCTGCTCCCGTACCGCAAAGGGGACTAGAGAGGCGTCCTCCGAGACAATGAACAAATGCACCAAATCGTTTTCGGCGGCAACCTTTTCTATCAAATACTGGTGTCCCAGGGTAAATGGGTTGGCATTTACCACAAGGGCAGCCACGCGTTTAGCCTGATTGGCCAAATGGTCAGGGGTTTCCTGCTGCAGCGCCTGCAGGTAGCTCAAAAAGCCATCCCGCCGATTTTCTAAAAACACCACTTGATTTTGTACACGCGCAACCTCGTAAAAGCCAAGATCACAGAAAAAGCGGGCAGTATCACACTTGGTATACAAAAAGAGGTGATGATTGCCGCGTTCAAACTGTACTTCCATTAAATGAGTGACAACTCTGTTTAAAAGACCTTCGCCCTGATAACGGTGGTCAACAGCAAGGCAACGCAAAGTATTGGCAAAGCAGGACCCGGTGGCAACCAGACGATATTCCTCGTCAAAAAGTCCGCAGCTATAATCCAGGTTGGCATCCCGTGCAATACCCTCTGCAGTAAGCAGCTCATCCATCAAACGCCGGCTGCGCTTGTCACTGTCCAATATTGTCATCAGCTCGTAGCTATACATTCTGCTTCAGTCCTCTCTAAAAACGTGGTTGTCAGTATATATTGCTATGCAAAAACATATCAAAAGGCCAAGTTTCGTTACCAACAGCACGGCCTGAAATTTTATACCCATTATTATCATACTAAGGAAACGGATAAAAGTAAAGCTCTGATTTATAAGGTAAAATGCGCCGATATGATAATTTATAACCCAATGACTTTATGAGGTGGTCAATTTGCCCAGAGCTGCGGCTGTCAGGTTTAATTGAGCTGGCTCATGGCTGTTTTTTGATGACAGAGTATGACAATTGGCAACGGTGCACAAGATAATACTTGACAAAGCCTGGCAGTACAAGGATAATTTAATAGAACAGATGTACTCTGGTACAAATGGGCGATGTGGCCGCCAGGTCACCGCTGATGACGCAAAATACCCATGGTGTTTTGTGCAAAGTAAAGCAACACCGATGACCTTTATAAAAAGGATAGGTGTCATGTAAAACTACCCCCGGGCTGTGCAATCTTGGTAAAAGATGGCATAGCCTGTTGCCTGTAAGCAACGAACCAAGAAATACGAAGGCCGAAAAATAGGCAGAACGGACGAGTGAGAATGGCAAAAGCAAAACAAGCAGTTTATGACAACGAGAGTATTTCATCTCTCAAAGGCGCCGACCGGGTACGTAAGCGCCCCGGTGTTATTTTTGGCTCTGACGGACTTGAGGGCTGTCAGCATTCGGTGTTCGAAATTCTTTCTAACGCCATTGATGAGGCAAGACAGGGCCACGGTGACAAAATTATTGTAACAAAGTATTTGGACAAATCTATTGAAGTGCAGGATTTTGGCCGAGGCTGCCCTGTAGACTACAACCCTAAGGAAGAACGCTATAACTGGGAGCTGGTTTTCTGCGAGCTTTATGCAGGCGGAAAATATGATGGCAGCGGAGAAAACTATGAGTTTTCTCTGGGACTTAACGGTCTGGGCTCCTGCGCAACCCAGTATTCCTCTGAGTACATGGATGTAGAAGTTATTCGTGACGGTTTTCGCTACAACCTTCATTTTGAAAAAGGTGAAAATGTAGGTGGCTTGCAAAAGGCACCAACCCGGGGCAAGCCTACAGGCTCCCGCATCCGCTGGCGCCCCGACTTAGAGGTGTTTACTGATATTGATATTCCCACCGAATATTTTCAGGACGTGATTAAGCGTCAGGCTGTGGTTAATCCGGGGGTACACTTCTTACTGCGGATAGAAGGGCAGGATGGACTAGCCGAGGAAGAATACTACTACGAAAACGGCATCAGCGATTATGTTCAGGAACTGGCAGGCAGCGACAGCATAACCCCTGTGCAGTTTTGGGCCGCGGAACGGTCAGGCCGTGACCGTGAGGACAAGCCTGATTATAAGGTGAAGCTCAATGTTGCCTTGTGTTTTTCCAACAAAGTAAACAGACTGGAGTATTACCACAACTCCAGCCACCTGGAGTACGGCGGAAGCCCTGATAAGGCTGTAAAAGTGGCCATGGTAAACCAGGTAGATGGGTGGCTTAAGCAAAACAGCAAATACCTGAAAAATGAATCAAAAATCAGTTTTCAGGACATCGAAGATTGCCTGCTGCTGGTGTCCTCCAGCTTTTCTACCCAGACTTCTTATGAAAACCAGACCAAAAAGTCAATTACCAACAAGTTTATTTATGAGTGCATGACCGAGTTTTTAAAGCATCAAATGGAAATCTATTTTGTAGAAAACCCGGACGATGCAGCCCGCATTGCCGAGCAGGTGCTGGTCAACAAGCGTAGCCGTGAGAATGCGGAAAAAACCCGGCTGAATCTGAAAAAAAAGCTGGCGGGAACGTTGGATATGTCCAACCGTGTGCAAAAGTTTGTAGACTGCCGCAGCAAGGATGTGTCCCGTCGCGAGATTTATATTGTGGAGGGCGACTCGGCACTGGGCTCCTGCAAATTGGGACGTGACTCGGAGTATCAGGCTATTATGCCGGTACGGGGTAAAATTCTGAACTGCCTAAAGGCAGACTATGATAAGATTTTCAAAAGCGACATTATTATTGATGTGTTAAAGGTGCTGGGATGCGGCGTTGAGGTTTCCTCTAAAGCCAATAAGGATTTGAACTCCTTTGATTTGGATGGGCTTCGGTGGAACAAGATTGTTATCTGTACCGATGCCGATGTAGATGGATTTCAAATTCGTACCCTGATTTTAACCATGCTATACCGCCTTACCCCAACTCTCATTGAAAAAGGTTATGTCTATATTGCAGAATCCCCCCTGTTTGAAATTTCCACCAAGGATGAGACCTATTTTGCTTACGACCAGCAGGAGAAGATAAAAATATGCAAAGAGCTGGACGATGCAAAGAAAAAGTATACCCTGCAGCGCTCTAAGGGGTTGGGTGAAAACGAACCGGAAATGATGTGGCTGACTACCATGAACCCGGAGACACGCCGTCTTATTAAAATTACCCCTGCCGCCGCACAGGAAACCTCTGATGTTTTTGAGCTGCTGCTGGGGGATAACCTGGCGGGGCGTAAGGACTATATTGCCGAATACGGCGGTAATTATCTGGAGCTTGCAGACATCAGCTGACATAAAACCTTTGAGATTTCGAATGATAACTTTTAAATATTAATTTTATTCACTCTGCAATATTACTTCCAAAATAAAGTCCAAGATAGTAAAGAAGGTTTGCAACCATGGAACAGTGTACGGCTGAAATTTTGTGCATCGGCACCGAGATTTTAATGGGGGATATTGTAAACACCAATGCTGCGGTAATTGCCAAGGAGCTGGCAGGTGCAGGCATCAATCTGTATCATCAAACAGTGGTGGGTGATAACCCCCAAAGGTTAAAAGAGGCTTTGGACCTTGCTTTTTCCCGGGCGGATATTGTCATTACCACAGGGGGATTGGGGCCAACCTATGATGATTTGACCAAAGAAATTATTGCCCAGTGGTTTGACCTGCCTTTGGAAATGGACGCAGAATCTTTGGCAGGCATTGAAGACTTTTTTAAGCGCCGTGGCCGCCAAATGACAGAAAATAATAAAAAGCAGGCTATGATGCCAAAAGGCTGCACCATATTTGCCAATGCAAACGGTACTGCACCCGGCTGTGCCATAGAGGGAAAAGGAAAAACCGCGATTATGATGCCGGGCCCTCCCCGGGAAATGTCACCCATGCTGACAAATCAGGTCATGCCGTTTTTGCGAAAAGACAGTTCGGTGCGCCTGGTTTCTCACAACCTGCATTTTTTTGAGATTGGTGAATCGGCACTGGAAGATGCGCTGCATGACATGATGACAGCAAGCACCAACCCTACCATTGCGCCTTATGCCAAAACCGGTGAGGTAATGCTGCGGGTAACAGCCCAAGTAAAAAATGGGGAAGATGCAGAGGCTTTGCTCCAGCCGGCCATTGAAGAAATTAAACAGGCAGCAGGCCAATATCTTTATGGAATAGATGTGGGTGATTTGCAGACTGCTCTGGTGTGGGAGTTAAAGGCAAAAGGAATTTCCATTGCTACAGCAGAAAGCTGTACCGGGGGTTATGTGGCAAAGAGAATTACCGATGTGCCGGGTGCTTCTGCAGCCTTTGTGTGCGGGCTTGTAACCTACACCAACCAAATGAAGCAGCAAATTTTAGGTGTATCTGCAGATACATTGGAACAATATACCGCTATTTCTGCTCAAACAGCAGCCGAAATGGCCGCCGGAGCACGTAGAGTCTCCGGCGCAGATATGGCCATTTCCATTACCGGAAACGCCGGCCCCGATGCCGCCGATGGCAAAGAAGTAGGCGAGGTTTATATTGCGGTGGACAGTGCCTGGCACAGCCAGGTTCTGCAGCTTAATGTGCGCCGCCGCGACGGGGATACCCGTGAGCTTATCCGCTATCTGGCGGCTTCCCATGCACTGCATCTGGCTTTGCAGACAGCGTGGAAATATTCCGGCAAGTCTATTGCTGAATAGAAAGTGAGAGGACCGGAGAATTGGCAAAAAAGAAAGAAATTAAAATAAATCATAAAAATGTACCGGGCGGGCATATTGAAAATGCCGGTCTGGTGGTACATCAGCCTATTGTAGACACGTTACGGCAAAACTATATGCCCTACGCCATGAGCGTTATTGTCTCACGTGCAATTCCCGAGATTGATGGTTTTAAGCCCTCGCACCGTAAAATTTTATATACCATGTATAAAATGGGATTGCTTAATGGCAGCAAGATAAAATCAGCCAACGTTGTGGGTCAAACCATGCGCCTTAACCC
>JAEYXR010000020.1 GCA_023431215.1 Bacillota bacterium | reverse complement strand
GGTGTTGGTTTTACCCACACCGTTTACTCCAACCATCAAAATAACAGCAGGCTTACCGCTTAAGTTCAGACCCTCATCAGGAGAAAGGATATCCACAATCACATCTCTAAGGCTTTCCTTTAGGTGTTGAGGGTCTGCTTTTTTTGCACGTACCCGCTCATTAAGCATAGAACAGATGCGCCCCGCAGTTTTTACCCCTACATCTGAGAGCACTAAAATTTCTTCCAGCTCTTCTAGGGTTTCCGGAGTAATCTTACCGGATATACCTTCAATTTGAATAGAAAGATTGTTACGGGTCTTTTTCAGCCCTTTGGTTAAAAAATTAAAGAATCCCATTGGAACCTCCTCAAGGAAATATACTGCAATCTATGCAGATTATAGTTTTTATCCACTATTATTTAATTTTCATACGGAGTTTTTCCTCCATCTCGTTGACATTGAGCTTCAACAGCTTGGATATACCTTCTTCCTCCATGGTAACGCCGTAAAGGACATCTGCTTCCTCCATGGTACCACGACGGTGCGTAATGGAAATAAATTGTGTTTTGTCGGCCATTTTACGCAAATAGGCAGCAAATTTAGAAACATTGACGTCATCCAGCGCTGCTTCAATCTCATCTATCAAGACAAACGGAGCAGGGCTCACCTTTAAAATAGCAAAATAAATGCAGATTGCCACAAAAGCCTGTTCACCGCCCGAAAGAGCTGTTAAGTGCTTGATAATTTTACCCGGCGGCTGAACAAAGATATCAATGCCTGTCTCCAGCACATCCCCTTCATCAGTGAGCCTTAGTTCACCCTTACCTCCGCCAAACAGCTCTGCAAAAATACGGTTAAAGTTTTGATTGATGCGATTAAACTTGTCTAGGAACATTGTGCTCATTTGTGCAGACAACTCCGTAATCATGCGAGTGAGCTCAGCTTTTGATTTTTCCACATCGTCAATCTGGTCTTTATAGAAGTAATAACGTTCCGATACTTCTTTAAACTCTTCAATTGCCGCAACATTTACAGAGCCTAATGAACGGATTTTATTTTTGAGCTCAGTCAGTCTGCGCTGGGCAGCCGTTCCATCCTGAATCGGAATGGCCAGCTCCGCCGCCTCGGTCTTAGTAAGCTCATATTCATCCCACATCTTTTTAGAGATATTATCGCTTTCGGCTGTTACGCTAAGCAAACGTTCCTCCAAACGAGCCAGCTCGCCTGCCACAGCCTCTCTTTGAGATGTCAACTCTTTTTCCTGCTGGCGAAGTTGTGTTATCTTTCCTTCACATGCTTCCCGTTCTTTTAGTTTAGTCAGTATTTCGGCATTTAACCTTTCTACTGTCTCTTTGCTGCTCAGCACCGTGTTGCGAATAGCCGAAATTTCCCCGGAAATACGTTCATTCTCGCTGGTATGCTCTGCCAACTGAAGCTTTATGTTTTCAAAATGGGCTGCATTTCCTTCTTTTTGCTGTTGTAAGGCAGCAAACGTACCTGTTAACGCTTCCAAATCTTTTTGTGCAGAAGCATAGGCAATCTGCATTTCAGAAAGCCTTGCGGAGTCCTGTGAAATCTGCTGCGCAACTTCTGTACGCCGCACTGCCGTTTCCTCCATTTCGGCTGCAATACGGTCACAGCCTTCGGTAAGCTTATCTATCAACTGGGCAGAGGTTAGTTTTTGACTTTTCAGTTCCTCGACCCTTGCTGTCAGCGCATCAAATTCTTTAAGCCCTTCTTCACTAAGGCGCTCTGCATCCAATAAAAGCATGGTTACACGGCGCTGCTCCGCAGAAGCGCCAATCAAATCTTCATTGGCCGTTTTATATTCCGCCTCCACACCATCAAGAAGTGCCTTTACCGACGCCACTTCCTGCTGCAATGCCTCTAGCTGCTTTTCAACCTGGGCTGATTGAGCCGTAAACTCCCGTGCCTCGGCTGTCAGACGGTCAATTTCGGTTTTCCGGCTTAAAATGGTGGCGCTTTTTGCCACATAACCACCGGTAAGAGAACCACCAGCGTTAACTACCTGGCCATCCAAAGTGACAATACGATAACGATGACCACATTGTTTGCCCATGGCAATGGCACTGTCGATATCGTCTGCTATCACTGTGCGACCCAAAGAGTATTCGATGATGCTCCGATACTTTTCCTCACAGGAAACCAATTCTGAAGCAATACCGATATACCCCAAATGTTTTTCTAAACCAGGCTCATGGATTCTGCTGCCACGGATGGTACTTAAGGGCATAAAGGTACAGCGTCCTGCCTTACTTTCTTTCAGTAAAGCAATTGCTCGTTTGGCAGAGCTTTCATCCTCTACAACAATGTTCTGTATTGCCGCACCCAGAGCAATTTCTATGGCTATGCTATGTTCCTTCTCTACTGTAATAAGAGAGGAAACAGGCCCAATAACACCGCGTACAGCACCCTGAGAAGAATAACGCATCACTGCCTTGACACTGCCGGAAAAGCCTTCCATATTTTTTTCCAGGTCTGCAAGCACCTGCGCCTTCTGAAGCTTTTCTCCTGCTGAACGTTCAAATCCTCTTTGACGTTCAAGCAGCTGTGCAATCTTTTCTTCTCTGCCGCTTAGCTTAAAGGCATACCCATTTTTGGTGTTGGAAAGTCCTTCAATAGTTTCTCCCAACTCCTTAACAAATTCCTCGCAGTGCTTTTTTTCTTCCCGGAGTTTTTGCAGATGCTCATCTTTTTCTATACTTTGCCGGCGTAAAATTTCCAAACGAGACAAGGTGTCCTCCACCAGAGATGCAGATGTCTCGGTGGATACTCGTGCCTTTGCAATGCCTTCGCGAAACTCTTCACGCTGCATTTCCAAGGAACGGATTTGAGCAGTGATTGTACTTTGCTCGTCCTGTTTACTCTGTATTTTTTGACGCAACTCGGCAATCTTATCTTGATGATCGCTTAACCATAGCTTTTGCTGAGTCAGCTGCTCTGTCTTTGTTGCAATTTGCCGATGAATGTCTTCGGAAGATACTGTGCTGCCCTCCAGCTCGCGATGCAGGTTCTCAATTGCTGCAGTATTGTGTGTAATGTCATTTTCCTTTACAGCAATTTCAACCTGAGCATTGGCAAGAGTCTCTTCTAATACTTTAATATCATTTCGTTTGCGGTCTATGTAAACAGCGCAATCCTGTACCTTGGTGGTCAGGTTGTCAATACCTTCTTCTATCTCATTCAGCCTGCTTTGGGTAGAGTTGCGGTCAGCACGGGCAACTAAGATTTTGTCCTCCTGCTCTTTAATCTGCTTGCGCAACCTTTCCAAGGTTTCAAGCCAAAGAGAGAGTTCCAGCGTCTTTTTTTCTTGGGCAAGCACTAAAAACTGCTGTGCTTTTTCAGACTGCATTCTCAGCGGCCCTACACGGCTCTCCAGCTCCCCCATAATATCACGCAGGCGTACAAGGTTTTCTTCTGCCTGTAATAGCCTGCGTTCCGCTTCACTTTTACGGTACCGAAATTTTGAAATACCGGCAGCCTCTTCAAAAATTTCTCGGCGCTGAGTGCTTTTGGCACTGACAATTTCTGCAATTTTACCCTGTTCAATAATAGAATATCCATCTCGGCCAAGTCCGGTATCCATAAAAATTTCATGAATATCCCTTAAGCGTACAGGGGTATTGTTTATTTTGTATTCACTCTCTCCGCTGCGGTACAGCTTACGGGTAATAATAACCTCATCATTATCAATATCAATGGTGCGGTCGCTGTTGTCTATCGTCAGCGAAACCCAGGCAAAACCCTGTGGCTTTCTGTTCTGGGTTCCCCCAAAGATTACGTCCTCCATTTTTGTGCCGCGTAAAGACTTACTTGATTGTTCGCCGAAAACCCATTTTACAGCATCACTAACGTTACTTTTTCCGCTGCCGTTGGGCCCGACAATTGCGGTAATGCCACCCTCAAAGGTCAGCTTAGTCCTATCCGCAAAGGATTTAAAGCCTTGCAGCTCTATGCCTGTCAGCTTCAATCCAACACCTCCTGAAGTCGATAATCTGTTGTCAAGTCTTGTTGGGAAATTACTTCTATTTGATATCCTTGTTGTTGTAATGCTTCTATATTGCACCGTTTCTGGCCTATAATCTGGGATATTTTTTGTGGCAAGGCATAGAGCTTTACACGCTTGCAAGTGCTCTGATTGAGCTGCTCCAGCAGTTTTTTATAATAAATCCTGCTTCTGCTCAATTCACCCATAGCAGGATGATACACACCGCCTCCCGCTTTTCCTTCCAGCAGTTCAGAAGCATGAAGCCCCAGGCGAATTACTCGGATACCGCTACTCTCAAACAGCTCCAAAAGCCACGCTGCCGTTTCTACCGCTTCTTCTAAGCTTTGCGGCAAATACTCACCAGACTGCATTTTTTGCTCCAGCTCTGTGCCTTGGATGACTACTGTTGGGTAGATGCGAACTGTATCCGGCTTTATCTTTGCTATTTGCCTACCTGTTTCACAGTCCATTTGGGAGTTGCTTCCCCAAAGTCCTGTCATCATTTGAAGTCCCAGCTCAAAGCCATATTCACGCACAAGTGCAGAGGCCATTACCACATCTTCTGCGGTATGTCCCCTGCGGTTTTGTTCTAAAACTTTATTATACATGCTTTGGGCACCCAGCTCAATAGCAGTAACGCCATAATACTTTAAAATATCCAATTTTTCATTGTTTATTGCATCTGGTCTGGTAGAAACCCGGATACCCGAAACACGCTTGTCGGCCAAAAACCTTGCGGCAGACTCCAGCAGAGATATCATTAAGTCCTGGGAAATTGCAGTAAAGCTGCCCCCAAAAAAGGCAATCTCGACACTATCATACTTTTGCGACAGATGACGCAATGCATCAGCACAAATTTCGGCTGTTTCTTGTGCATCAGGTACATGTACCTTACCAGAAATTACTCGCTGGTTACAAAAGCTACAGCTATGTGGACAACCTACGTGAGGCACAAAAATTGGTATGT
This sequence comes from Bacillota bacterium, assembly GCA_023431215.1. GTDB lineage: Bacteria > Bacillota > Clostridia > Oscillospirales > Ruminococcaceae > Angelakisella. The sequence continues at coordinate 17,793 of JAEYXR010000020.1, read as the reverse complement.
TGGCGTGCATCACTTTTGCCCCATCAGCTCCAAAGCTTCCTTAGCAGCCAATTGCTCTGCTCCTTTTTTACTGCGTGCAGCGCCCCTGCCAATGACATTGCTATTGAGGTGAACCTCCACCTCAAAGTGTTTGTCATGGTCAGGGCCTTCTTCTTTTGTAAGCACATAAGTAACCTTTTCTTCCGGATTTTTTTGTATAATTTCCTGAAGCATGGTTTTATAATCTACAAAAGCGTGTTTGCGGGTTTCTTCCAGCTCCTCTGTTGCAAAGCGAAGAATAAACTTTGACGCGGGCTCTAGGCCACCATCCAGATAAATGGCAGCAATCAGTGCTTCAAAGGCATCCGAAACCACGGAGGGACGAGTACGTCCTCCCATTTGTTCTTCCCCTTTTCCTAAAAGCAGTTCTTCGCCAAGATTAATTTCATTGGCAAATTTAAAAAGAGATTTTTCGCAAACGATAGAGGCTCTAATCTTGGTCAGATCACCCTCGTCCAAATGAAATCGGCGAAAGATGTGGTCGGACACCACCAGGGACAGTACCGCATCTCCCAAAAACTCCATCCTTTCATTGCACTCCGGTTTATCCTTAGACTCATTGGAATAAGAGGAATGGGTCAGGGCACGCTGCAATATTTTTTTATTTTGAAATGAATATCCGATTTTATCTTCCAGTCCCACGATTTGGGTCCCTCCCAGTTCATTTATCTAGTTTGCATTTAACGCTGTCAGAGATTAACATAACATCTTTTTACCTATTAAATAACTGCTTTTAGAGGATTATTCTTCATCCTGAATTGCTTTTAAGCCAGCTTCAATCTCTTCAACCACATTGTTTTTGGCACAATTCATTGCTTGACGAATGGCATTTTTAAATGCCTTTGCATCAGAACTGCCGTGTGCCTTAATAACCGGTTTGCGAGCCCCCAGCAGCATTGCACCGCCGTGCTCTTTATAATCCAGCTTACGCTTAAACTCTTTGATACCGCCGGATAACAAAATAGCGGCTACCTTGGTACTGAGCGAAGCCATCATCATATCTTTTAGCTGGTGAGAAAACATTTTTGCCAAGCCCTCGGTAAGTTTTAGCACGATGTTGCCGGTAAAGCCATCGCACACTGCAACATCACAACCACCTAATGGAATCTCTCTTGCTTCCACATTTCCTATATAATTGATTCCACTTGTGGTTTTCAGCAGCTTATTGGCTTCAATTTGTAAGTCTGTACCCTTGCTATCCTCAGTGCCAATGTTGACAAGACCAACACGAGGATTTTTGATGCCATAAAGCTTACTCATATATGCCGAGCCCATCACTGCAAACTGACGCAGCACCTCAGGACGGCATTCCTTATTGGCACCGGCATCCAGCAGTAAATAGCAACCGGTATCATTGGGGATTACGGTTGCAATGGCAGTACGTTTAATTCCCTTGATGCGCTTGGTAATAAAGCATGCACCTGCCACTACAGCACCACTGCTGCCTGCACTGACAAAGGCATCTCCTTTTCCCTCTGCCAAAAGCTGAAAACCTTTGCCCATGGAAGAATCATAATACTTTTTCAGCAGCTTCATGGGATCTTCTTCCACCGGAATGACCAAAGGAGCATCCTCTATCTCAATACCAGTCATATCAATTTTGTTTTCCTGTGAACATGCCAATATTTTTTCTTTGTCACCGGTAAGAATCAGCTGGGCGCCCAGTTCTTTTACAGCCTGGGCTGAACCCTTCAAAACTTCCAGCGGAGCATTGTCTCCACCAAAAGCATCTACGATTATTTTCATAGAATCTACTCCATTCTGCTCCAAAAGCTGTTATGTCCTGACTCTATTGATTTGTCAGGTAGGCATCTAAAGCCTTTAACGCACGGTCAACAAGCTTTTTATACCTTTTTTCTTTGTTGCGCTCATGCTCCTGCAAGGCAGGCAGGATACCCATATTGCAGCCCATAGGCTGAAAATCTGTAATGGTGGGATTGCTGATATAGGAACAAAGCGCACCCGTCATGGTCTCGGGGGGCAGTTGCTTTTGTGCCTTTCCTTCCAGTCTGTCTGCCAAACTTGTTGCTGCTACAATTCCGCTCATGGCCGATTCAATGTAGCCTTCCACACCGGTAATCTGGCCTGCAAAATACAGCCTGTCCTCTTTTTTTAGCCCAAAGCAGCCATCCAGCAGCCTTGGGGAATCTAGGAATGTGTTGCGATGCATAACACCATATCGGATAAACTCCGCATTAGCAAGTCCGGGAATCATAGAAAATACACGTTTTTGTTCAGGAAATAGCAGATTGGTTTGAAAACCCACAATATTATAGTAAGAACCATCGCTATTATCTCTGCGCAGCTGAATATTGGCCCAGGGACGATGTCCGGTTCTGGGGTCTTTCAGCCCTACGGGACGCATGGGGCCAAATCGAAGTGTATCCCGACCCCTTTTGGCCATTACCTCAATGGGCATACATCCCTCATAAACCTTGAAGTATTCTCGCTCAAAAGGTGCCAGCTCAACAGTTTGTGCCGATATCAGTGCCTCATAAAAGTGATCATATTCCTCCTGGTTAAAGGGACAGTTGATGTAATCTGCCTCACCTCTGTCGTAGCGGGTAGCAAAAAACGTCTTTTCATGATCCAATGAATCAAATGCCACAATGGGAGCGGAAGCATCATAAAAGCTAAGATACTTTTCTCCGCATAGCTGGCCAATGGTATCAGACAGCGCCTTTGAGGTCAGAGGACCTGACGCAATAATCACATAACCGTCGGGAATTTGTGTCACTTCTTCGTTGATAATACGAATTTTAGGATGCCCCATAATTTTTTTTGTAACGACCCGGGAGAATTTATCTCTATCCACTGCCAAAGCTCCACCTGCAGAAACGGCCGTTTCATCGGCACATTCCAATATCAGGGAGCCCATCCGGCGCATTTCTTCTTTTAAAAGACCTGCTGCCGAAATTAGTCTGGTGGCTTTTAGCGAATTAGAACAAACCAGTTCTGCAAAGCCGGGGTTGGTATGAGCGGGGCTATATTTTTCCGGCTTCATTTCATATAAAGTAACTTCTACTCCGCGGTTGGCAAGCCCCCAGGCAGCTTCACAGCCGGCAAGCCCTGCTCCAATCACAGATACTTTATTCATCGGAGTTATCTCCTTTTACGTATCCGCAGCCATCTTTCAGGCAATGAACCTTTTTTGCCTTGCCGTTGGTGCGGAATAAGCTGGAGCCGCACTTTGGGCATTTATCTGCAATGGGGGTATCCCATGTCATAAAGCCACACTGAGGGTTATCCTCGCAGCCATAGTATCCTCTGCCTGCTTTCGATTTTTTAGCAAGTACCTTTTTGCCGCAAAGAGGGCAACTGCCGGGAGTTTCCTGTACCAGCTTTTTGGTATTTTTGCACTCTGGGAAACCGGGGCAGGCCAAAAACTTACCAAAACGCCCATGCTTAATTACCATGTTTTTACCGCAAAGCTCGCAGACAATATCGGTTTCTTCATCCGGCACCTTCATTCGGGTACCTTCCATATTCTTTTCCGCATCCTTTAGGGTGGCATCAAAGTCTTTGTAAAAATCCCCCATCATATCTACCCAGTTTACTTTTCCATCTTCAACACCATCCAGCTTTTCTTCCATGCCTGCTGTAAATTTGGCATCTACAATATTGGCAAACTGTTCTTTCATCAGCTTGGTAGTCACCTCACCCAGCGCAGTGGGCTTTAATGCCTTTTGTTCACGCTCTACATAACCACGGGCCTGGATGGTAGAAAGTGTAGGTGCATAGGTGCTGGGTCGGCCAATACCATTTTCTTCAAGCTCCTTGATGAGAGAAGCCTCAGTATATCTGGGTGGTGGCTGGGTAAAGTGCTGATTGGGTGTTACTTCTTCTGCATTTAAAACTTCTTTTTCTTCCAAAGGGGGCAGCTTGGTGCCGGTTTCTTCATCATTATCGGTGGATTCCACATACAAAGTGGTAAAACCATCAAATTTAACATAAAAACCGGACGCTTTAAACTGATGGTTTGCTACAGAAATATCTACAGAAACCGTATCAAGCAGGGCATTTGCCATTTGGCTGGCAATAAAACGCTCCCAAATCAGCTTATACAATTTATACTGATCACTGGTAAGGTTGCCCTTCACTTTACTGGGGGTCAGTTCAATCATGGTAGGGCGAATCGCCTCATGGGCATCCTGTGCGCCTTTTTTTGTCTTAAATACACGAGGCTTTGCAAGGGCATACTCCTGGCCATAAGTGGCGGTAATAAATTTTTCTGCCTCAGCCAGAGCCTCGTCAGAAATACGCAGCGAGTCGGTTCTCATATAGGTAATCAGACCTACTGCGCCAAGGCCATCAATTTCTACACCTTCATAAAGCTCCTGAGCCACCTTCATGGCACGCTTTGCCTGAAAGCCCAGCCGACGGGAGGCATCCTGCTGCAGGGTAGAGGTAATAAAGGGTGGTGCAGGAGATTTTTTGCGAACACCCTTTTTAATGTTTTCTACCTTAAAATCAGATTTTTCTATTTCTTTTAAAACCTTTTTTGCTTGCTCTTCGGTTTTTATATCCTGTTTTTTACCGTCTGTTCCATAATACTTGGCGGCAAAAGGTTTTTTTTCTGCTTTTTTACCCTCTTTTTTGGCAAGCATTGCATCAATAGACCAATATTCCTCAGGCTTAAAAGCGCGAATTGCCTCTTCTCTGTCTACAATAAGGCGTACGGCCACCGACTGTACACGGCCGGCGGATAAGCCCTTGCGGATTTTTTTCCACAGAAAGGGGCTAATCTTATAGCCCACGATACGGTCTAAAACGCGGCGAGCCTGCTGGGCGTCTACCAGCTGCATGTCAATTTTACGTGGATTTTCCATACCATTTTTTACGCCACTCTTGGTAATCTCGGTAAATGTAACCCTGTTTTCCTGGCTAATATCCACTTTTAAAAGCTCCGCAAGATGCCAGCTAATGGCTTCACCTTCGCGGTCAGGGTCCGTTGCAAGATAGACTCCATCGCTTTTTTTTGCGGCAGATTTTAGTTTTTTAATCAAATCTTCTTTGCCTTTGATATTTTCATACTTAGGAGCAAAGTTATTTTCTACATCCACACTTAATTTGCTTTTTGCCAAATCACGGATATGACCCATAGACGCCATGACTTCATAACCGTCTCCCAGGTACTTTTGTATGGTAGTCGCTTTGGCTGGCGACTCAACGATGACTAATTTTGACATGAAACTGATACCACCTAAACTATTAGAATAGGCTACCGGCTTTGGTTTTATAGCCCAAACCGCCTGCCTGGATAAGCTTTAATTACACCAAATATTTCCATTTGCGTAAGAGAAGACAATACCGTCGAAACAGATAATCCGCTTTTTGCATGGATGGAGTCGGCTGTCATCGGCTCTTCTCCAAGGACATTAAGCACCTGTTGTTGCGTTTCTGTTAAAAAATCGGGCTTATCTTTTTCCTTGCGCACACCTGTCAGCTCCTGCTGCACAGGGGAAACATCTTCCTTTTGCCTATTATATACGTTTGTTTCTATATTATCAAATCCCTGGTCATTGGTGACTAAAAGATTTGGCATTTCTTCAAATTCAATAAAAGATTCGTATTCTTCCACAATATCTCGCCAGCTGCTTACCGGAACCGCCCCTTGAGAAATGAGCCAGTTGGCACCCGCCGAGGCATCAGAATAAATACTGCCTGGTACGGCAAATACGTCTCTGCCCTGCGCCAACGCATGTCCGGCAGTAATGAGCGAGCCGCTGTGCCGAGTACCTTCTATTACAAGTGTTCCCTGACTTAACCCTGAAATAATACGGTTGCGAATGGGAAAGTGATACGGCAGTACGCCACATCCGGGTGGAAACTCGGTAATAACTGCGCCACCATGCTCTAAAATAGAGCGGTGCAGCTCTTTATTTGCAGCAGGATAAATGGTATCTATTCCGTTGCCCAAAACAGCAATGGTCTTTCCCCCGGCTTTAATAGCAGCGGTATGGCTGATGGTATCAATACCACTTGCCAAGCCACTGACTATTACTACACCTCTGCCAGCCAGTTCCTGTGACAATTCTTCAGCGGCACGCTTGCCGTAAAGAGTGTTATTCCGCGTGCCAACCACGGCAATTGCCAGCTGTTCATCCAACCCATTCAATTCCCCCAATACATAAAGTACGGAAGGACATGCATAGGTTTGACGCAGCCGGTCAGGGTATTCATCATCGTCAGGGGTAAGCACCCTGCAGCCAATTTTGCGGCATTTTTCCAATACCGTTTGTGCCTGAAGCACCGACGCTTCTGCCAGTCGGCTTAATTCGGCCTTGGTAAAAAAGCCTGTAGCCGCCAGCTTGGCAAAAGGTTTATCAAAAATTGCAGAGGGATGTCCAAAGTGCTCCAGAGCTTTTGGTGTTCGTGCGGTACCATAGCCAAACACAGCTTGAAACAAAATCCAATATTCTGTGTTCTGCATGATATCCGCCTCCTTTTGTTCGCATTAAAATCTATGCAAGAGACATCTCCCACATGAGTATTGTAGCTGCTGCCGCTGCGTTTAATGATTCAATTTGTGATGTCATGGGGATATAAACCTTGGCATTGCAGGTTTTTAATACTTGATCTGTAACGCCGTTGCCTTCATTGCCAATTACCACTGCCAATCCGCCTTCTTTAGAAAGCTGACGTGCTGTTACCGCTGTATGATCCAATGCCGCAGCATAAGTAGAAACGCCCTGATTCTGCAGCTTTAAAATTGTATCGGGCAAGTTCTCTACCGTATAAACGGGCTGCCGAAATGCGCTCCCCATGGTGCTGCGCAACACCTTGGGAGAGTATAAGTCAGGGCACCCTTGGGATAGCACCACTCCACTGATGCCAAAGGCTTCGGCACCGCGTATAATGGTACCCAGATTGCCGGGATCCTGAAGATGATCTATCAAAAGATAGCGTCCATTTTGATGAGGCTCAAAGGGAATTGCCGCCGGAATATGGCAAAGGCAAAAGACTCCCTGTGTCGCCTTTGTATCTGCCAGGTTTTCTGCAAGCGAAGGGGCAATCTCCCATGTTTTTTCGGCTACTTTGCTGATAATATCCAGCTGCTGCCGGTATTTTTTTTGAGCTTCATCCGTAACAAAAAGTGTTGTTATCCTGATGCCGGCTTTGGCAGCATCACAGCAAAGGCGAGCCCCTTCCGCCAAAAACATCCCCTGCTCTTTGCGCTCTTTTGCACTTGCCACCAGCTTACGGCAGAGTTTTATGGTTATATTGTCTTTTGAAGTAATCATTTCGTTCAATTCTGCCGCCTCCTTGCAGAGTATTATGAAATTCAAAAAAACGCCCGCATCAAACCAAGACACGGGCGTTCATGACAGAATTACAGAGCTGCCTTTGCCTTTTCCACCAAGCTGGCGAAAGCGGCTGCGTCATTGATAGCAAGCTCGGAAAGCATTTTGCGGTTGAGGTTGATACCGGCTTTTTTCAGTCCGTTCATAAACTGAGAATAGCTCATGCCATTGGCACGGCAACCAGCAGAAATTCTGGTGATCCAGAGCTTTCTGAAATCACGCTTTTTCTGCTTTCTGCCGATGTATGCATAGTTGCCGGACTTCATAACTGCCTGTTTGGCCATCTTAAAATGGGTGCTCTTAGCGCCAAAATAGCCCTTGGCAAGCTTCAATACCTTTTTTCTTCTTTTGCGGGTCATCATTGCTCTTTTTACACGAGCCATATCTTGTTACCTCCGTTTTGGATGTTAAATTCAAATTTAGTTGGCTGCGGCTGGTACTTATTTGCTGTAAGGCATCAGCATCTTCAGTGCGCCCACATTGGTCTTATCAGCATAGGTTGCCTGTCTCAGACCTCTTTTGCGCTTGGGGGTCTTGCCGTGGCCGTTAGCAAGATGGCTCTTGTAAGCTTTTGCTCTCTTAACCTTTCCGGTTTTGGTCAGTTTAAAGCGCTTTTTAGCACCGCTATGTGTTTTCAGCTTAGGCATTTTAAATTCCTCCTAATAGTTTTACTTTGTGGGTGTAGACTTTGCGGCCAAGAACATGATCATGCTACGACCCTCAAGTTTTGGTACCTTTTCCACTGAACCCAGCTCTTTACAGCTCTCGGCAAATTTTTCCATAATACCGTTGCCCAAATGAGCATGAGCCATTTCTCTGCCACGAAAGCGAATGGATACCTTTACTCTATTGCCGCCTGCAAGAAACTTTTTGGCATGGCCTACTTTGGTTTCAAAGTCATGGGTATCGATATTTAAAGAAAGTCTGATCTCTTTAATTTCGATGACCTTCTGATTCTTCTTGGCTTCTCTATCACGCTTGGCCTGCTCAAATCTGAACTTACCGTAATCCATAATACGGCAAACAGGCGGTTGAGCCTGAGGAGCAATTTTTACCAGATCCAGGTTCTTTTCAATGGCCAGATCCAAAGCAGCCTTGGAAGACATAACTCCCAGCTGTTCCCCTTCGCCGCCGACCACTCTGACTTCTTTGTCACGAATCTCCTCATTGATCTGTAGTTCTTTGTTGGCTATAGCAAAGCACCTCCAATTAAATTTCATAAACAAAGCGCGGACAGTATTCCTCGTCCGCGCTCAATACAACACATAAAAAACCTTTATGCCTGGTATTGACCATGCCTTGCAAAGCAGGCAGGTGAGAACGATTTACAGTTCTACTTTGTTTTCTTATAGTACTATATCAGAATCTGCACTTTGTGTCAAGAGTATCTTGTTGTTAATTGCAAAGTAAGCAACAAAAATGAGTTTAGGCTAAATATAACACCCCAGATCCGGTCCTGTATCTCCTGCTCTCAAAAAAATGTTGGCTTGATTATTTTACCACAATTTGTCGATTTAATGCAAATGAATATAAAAGCATTTCAGAAATTTCAATATTTAAATGCTCCTGCAAAATAGCTTTATATAGCTTCAGTTGAGAAGAGTATCGCTGACGAAGTGTTTCCTCTTCTTTTACCAAGTCTGTTTTATAGTCTACAATTGTTCCCACCCCATTTTCCACAAATACACAGTCAGCAATTCCCTGAACCACCGTAGGGGCCGCCACCTTAAATTCGGGGTCAATACAAGAGAGTTCCTTAGGCGTAAATTCTTTTAAAAACCTGATTTCTCTGTAAATATAATCCGCTGAAAGAATACGCCTGCCCACCTCGCTTTGAAACAATGTCGCGATGGTATTTCTATCAATATTAGTAGCCTCCGAGCTGGAAATAAAACCATCTTTGCATAGCCGTTCAATCTCTGCCTCTGGGTTGGCAGCCGCTGCCGCAAAACTAGCAAACTGCATAAACTTATGTGCGGCTATCCCGCGTTCAGTGGGAGTAAGCTTTTGACCCAACAAAACCTTTGGCCGTCGAGCAAAAAAGTATTCTTTCTCCTGCACTTTATGGGTAAGCTGTGAAACCGAAATCTTGGTGGGTGTTGTGGTATCTTCCATATAGGGATATTGATACCCCAGCTTTTGTGCGAGGCGTTCTACCAGCTTTAAGTCAGGTAGCATTTCGGCCTCTTCCTGCTGTAAATCTTCCTCTTTTTGTTCTGTAATGCTATTTGCCTTTACAGTTATAACCTGCAGCTCACCTTCACCACTTATCACTTTTACTGGCTGTTCTAGCAGCTGCCGGTCAAAGTCGGGATGATGCACCAGTGCCGCTGAAAGCCAGTCATAAAAGCTATTGGCGGAGCGGGTGGTCCATGTGCTCAGCACACCGTTTTCTATAGGCTTGCTTACGGATTCATTGAGCAGCTTAAGCTCTTTGTCGGATGCAGTAATATACAAATGTTCTTTTGCACGGGTAAGTGCCACATACAAAATCCTCAGTTCCTCCGACAGCATGGCTCGTTTGTTTTCGATACGCATAGCCCAGTATTGCAGTGTCTTGTGTTGACACAACCTACGGTTATCCCTCAGTACACAGGCAAAGCCCAAATCCGGATGCAACAAAGTGTTTGCATTTAAATCCATCATATTAAATTTTGCCGCAGTATCGCAAAAGAATACCACAGGAAATTCCAAACCTTTGGATTTATGCACACTCATGATTGACACACTGTTTTGTTTGGCAACAGAGGCTGATGGCAGGTCGTATCCATATTCCTCTAAGGCAGACAAATATGTAACAAATCCATCCACCGCCCCACCACTGCTTTGGCGATAAGAGGCAGCGTATTCGCTCAGAAGCTGCAAATTGGCACGTTTTTCGTCGCCACCCGTCATTGCCTGCACCTTGTGCAGCACACCGGTTAGATGGTAAATTTCCAACAAGACTTCATCCACCGGAGCCGTTACTGACAACTTACGTACGTGTTCATAGTCCTTCAAAAAGCCTATACAAAGCTCGTTGCCCAACTCAGCCTGCATTTTTAGCTGTACAAAAAGGTTTTTTCTCTTACCTTTGCTACGAAGAATACCCAAATCATCAGAGCTAAAACCGTATAATGGAGAACGCAACACCTTCGCCAGCTCCAAATCAAGCAGTGGATTGGTTATCAACCGCAAGAAAGAAATGATGGCCGCAATTTCTGACGCTTCCAAAAAGCCACCTGCCCGGTCCGACCAGCAGCCAATGTCCAATTCCTTTAAACACTGCTCAAATACACCGGCTCTGCTTTTGGGAGAACGCAGCAAGATGCAAATATCTCCCGGCTCCAGTGGGCGCATACCGGTTTTTCCCTGAATCATGGTGCCATTTTGCAAAAGCTGAGATATTTTTGAAGCTACCCAATGCGCCTCGGCAGATAGTGATTCTGTCCTCTGCATATCACTGTCTGTATCTACCACTGTAAAGTGAACGGCACAATCCGTACATTCTTCATAAGCGGCCCTTGCTTCCAGCCTATCCTCTGCTTCATAATACATCTCACCAATTGTAGGGTTCATGAGCATGGTAAACAGATAATTGATTAGCCCGGTGGTTTGTTTGCGAGTACGAAAATTTGCGTTGAGGGCAATTTTTGACGGGAATATTTTACCGTCGTATGCCGCATAGCTGGACTTTTTGGCCAAAAATATCTCCGGCCGTGCCTGACGAAAACGATAGATGCTTTGCTTGACATCCCCCACCATAAACAGGTTTGCCCCATCCCGGGAAATAGCAGAAAAAATCATCTCCTGCGTTTCATTGGTATCCTGATATTCATCAATTAAAATTTCTTCATATTGCAACGACAGCTGGTGTGCAACATTACTTCTTTGTACGCCATCACCTTTTTTGTCATACAGCAGCGATAGTGTATAATGCTCCAAATCTCCAAAATCCAGCAGATTATGCTCCAGCTTCACCTCACCAATAGCAGCATCAAACTCTTTTACAATAAAAAACAGCCTGGTGATGATGGGATAAAGCTTTTTATTATCCTCTATATACTGCTGATCCGAAAGCGAAAAAATGGTATCTCGCAGCGCCAAAATCTTTTTCTTAATGGCATTTCGGTAGTTTTTTACCAACTCTTTTTTGGCTTCATCAGGATATTTCATCAGGCGTTTGAGTGGCGCCATGTCTGCTTGCTCAAAAGCCATACGGCACTTTTCCCACTTACCTGTCTTCAGTGCAGAGGTGCATCGCTCAATAATTGTTTCGTCTGCATCAAAGGTGGGGGCATACGCTGCCAGCATAGCCTCATCACCTGCTGCAAGCTCACGTATCAGCCTCATGCAGTCATTGCAATAAGCCACCTCATCCTTTGCATAGTCCAGCAGAATCTGCGCCCATGGCGTACCATCAATTCCCTGCTCATACAAATACTGTGCTTCCATTCTGTCCAGCCAGCTATGGTAAAAGGGATGGTTTCGTACAAAATCATAAAGCTGCAGCACCGTACGTTCCAAGTTATCATCACTGCGGGTATTGGAAATAAGCTCTACCAAATCAAAAAACGACTCATCACCCTGGGCATACTGTGTTTCCAACACCTGCTTAACAGTTTGCATCCGCAACACATTCAGCTCCTGCTCCTCTGCAATACGAAAGGATGCAGGAAGACTGAGCTCCTGAAAATAGCTGCGAAGCAGAGAGATGCAGAAGGAATGGATGGTACTGATTTGTGCAGACTCCAACAGCACCTGCTGTCTTGCCAGGCGACTGTTATCCGGATTTTCTCTGGCCATTTCCCACAATTTTTTGGATATTCTTCTTTTCATTTCTGCCGCGGCTGCATTGGAAAATGTGGCTACCAGCAATTTGTCTGCATCAATGGGGTTGTTTTCACGAGTAATCTGGCGAACGACGCGCTCAACCAGTACGGCAGTTTTACCACTCCCGGCAGCAGCTGTTACCAAAATACTGCCGCCCCTTCCTTCAATGGCAGCCTGCTGTTCCGGTGTCCACTGTACCTCAGCCATCCTGTTCACCTCCTCTTTTACCATCGTCTGGCTGTTTGGTAATATCTTTAAAGCAATTACCGTTGCGGTTGTTGCACAACAAACCATAATCACAGTACTCACAGGGATTTTGGGCTGCACCACGCACCGGCATGGGGGCAACTTTACCACCTGTCAGTCTGTTGGCCATCTCCAGTATGTTTTGGTATACTAGCTTGCGAATTGCCTCAAACTCCGCCTGACTCTTTACCCGTGAGCTACTGCTGAGGGATGGCGATTTTTTGTTCAGCTTTGCCGGAATATATTTGCCCTCCAACTCCCGCTCCATAGCCCGCAGCACCCGTTCATCATCCAGCAAAACGCCTTTCATCTTCAGAGTATCTTCAATCAGACTTTGTACCTCTCCCTGGTCAGCATCAGGTGCTGCATCGGCTATGGTAACCTTGCCGGGCATATAAAGAATACCGGCAGGGCGAACCTTGCCAAAAGGGCTGTGAGTATCGTCGCATAGGCAAAACAGATACACCAACATCTGCATATTAAGTCCATACATTACGTCTTCCAGCTTAAAATCTTTGCCGCCTGACTTGTAATCAATTACCCTTGCAAAACGTTCTTCCCCTTCTTCATAAACGTCTACTCGGTCAATTTTCCCTACCATCTCAATGGGCGTGCCATTGTCTGCCAGCACGGGCCGAGGCTCTATTGTCTGTCCCGGTCCAACAGGCACCTCCATACCGGCGGCAACAAAAAGACTTTGCTCAAACTCCGTTCCAATGTGGCGAAGAATGGTACACAGCACCTTTACCAAACGCTGAAACTGGTATTGAAAGCGGCTTGCCAGCTGGGAAGTGTCCGGCACCATCAGTTTGATATACTGCTGCAACAATTCCTGTGTTTTTAGCATCAGGGTATTATCATCCATACGGCTAATGCCATGCCCGCCAACCTCTTTCAGCAGTATCTCCAGCACATAATGAATGGCCGAACCAGATTCTAACGGTGTATAAGCGACTCGCCTGCGAGGACGAAGCCGAAGCAAATTATCACAGTAAAATAAATAGGGACACTTATAAAAATTCTCTATTTTAGTGGGAGAAACACTTATTTTACCGCGCAAAAGCAAATCAGCCGTTTCGGGGGCAATGTTATCTGCCGGGGCATCCTTTCCAGAGCGGTTGATAGCCTCTGCGAAAGAGGAAAGCCCTTGTCGAACCAGTAGCTCTCTTAGTGTAGCAGCCATCACATTTCCTGCGCGGTATTCCCTTGCATACTGGCTCATAACCGTTTCCAAATTTGCAACAAAAAACTCCGGCTCCAGCTCCTCGACCTTCATAACAGCCTGTGGAAAACACTCCAAAAGCTGCTGCATGGCAGCAGAAGGCTCCCTTGGCTCCCCTTTTACGTCCGAAACAGCACAGGATACATATAGCTGTTCTCTTGGCGCACACATAGTCCTATAAAGGTAGAACCGTTCCAGCAACGTCCATTCATAGCAGGGGCTGGAAATCTCCACCCCTTGCCGGATTAGATCAGCGCGTTCTGCATCGGTAAAAACGCCATGAGATTGATACTGTGCAGGAAAAACACCTTCGTTAAGCCCTATTGCAAAAAGAATTTTGGGAGAGCGAAGGCGAACCCGATCGGCAGACCCTACTATGGCTTGATCCAACGTATTGGGGATACTGCCAAGCTCTGCGCAGCTCAGCGCAAGACCGAATAACTCTGTAAATACAGAAACGGGATACCGCACCTGCCCCAGCGTATCGCAAAACAGGTCCATAATATCCACCATCATCCCCCACAATGCATCATTATGCTGAATAAAGGTGTCATCATCAGGGTACTCGCTCGTAAAATAATTTCTTAAATTATCCAAGGCATGTACCGTTTCCAAATACTCGTATAGCCCCAATACAAAACCCCTTCCGTCACACCCGGTAAGCGATTTTTTCAAAGTCGAAAGTGGCTTCATCAATGTTTTTCTGATAGTTTCAACTTCTGATAATTCTTCACGGTAGCTTTCAGGGGCCGCACCGCTGATACCGGCAGGGTCATTACGAAAAGGCTCCAGCCAGCTTTTACCCTCTACTGTCCAAACGTAACAATAGTTTTCAAGCTTTGCCACCTGATGAGCATTTAATCCTAATGCTGGAGATCTTGCAAGCTTTAAAATAGCCTCGGTTTTATAGGTGCCTCTTACTGCGTCCAGTGCCGCCATTGCCGTTACCGCAATGGGTTGTGTCATGGCAGATTCCTTTTTATCATAAAAAATTGGAATTTTATAGTCTGCAAATGCCTCAGAAACAGGGAGTTCATAATCATCCATGTTGCGGCATACAATGGCAAAATCTCGATACCTCATCCCCTTTTCTCGCACTAAGGCATGGATTTGTGCGGCTGCAAAGCGGGCTTCTTCGTATTTTTGGCTGCACAAAACCAGCTTAATACCTTGTGCATCAAGCGCAGGGTCGGGGTTCTCCCCTCTTAGCAATGCTTCAACCGAATGCAGCGCTTGAGAGCTTGTACGGATAATCTCTGTCAGCATAACCGGAGATTTTACGCTGATGCCGTTTGCCCTGGCAAAAGTTATTAACTGATGAGCTGTTCTTTTTTGGCTTAAAAAAATATCAGTTTCTCCACGATACTCCAACCCATCTGCCGACAATGCCACCGTTATCTGCCAAGCCTGGATCATCATATTTTGAATTAGTTCCCTTTCGGGAGGGCTAAAAAAATCAAAGCCATCAATATAAATTGTTTTTCCTGCAAAAAAGTTTTTTTCGCAAGTTAAACGGGATGCTTTGGCAATATCATCAAGAGGATCTTCATAATCTCGGTCTATAATAGCTTGGTATGCTTCGTATATCAGTGAAATATCCTTCAATTTTGCTTTTAGGTGGGCTGATTGTGCCTGGTTTGCAACCTCCTGTAGCTGCCAAGGAGCTGTTCCGCTGCTTTTTAATTCCTCCACTGTTTCCAGCATAGTGGTAACGAAGGTGGTTTTATCGCTTTGTCTTTGATAAACCTGCAAGTTATCTGCCGTTTCTTTCAGTGCAAGCTTCATCAAGACCAGTCTTGACATATCATTTAATCTCTTTCGAGCCAACCCACCATATGTCCTAAAAATGTTTTCAGCCAAGCGACTAAAACTTAACACATCCATTCGCATGGCATCGCTGCCATGTAAAGTGGTATAAATGGCTTTTTCCGTTTCAAAAGAAAATTGTTCCGGCACTATCAGCATGACATACTGACCCATACGGGCACTTTCTATTGCCTGATCCAGTATCATAGTGGTTTTGCCTGTTCCGGCTCGCCCCATAACCAGCTGCAGCATATTGTTGCCTCCTTGTCATACTTTCCTAAAAAAATTTTTTAATCATTTTTAGTAAACTTTTACTATAATCTAACAACTGAGCTTTATAACTACTGCAATTGCACCAGCAGGCATTTTGAGCATATAACCAATGATATAAAATACGAGAGTATTCGGCGCCCTGAATGCTCAATTAAATTTAATTTTATCATAGTTTGAGTTAAAAAAGAAGATAAGACAAAAGCGACATGATTAAAATCATGTCGCTTTTGCTAATATCCATTTATATTAATAAATTAGTCGGTGTAGCTTTCTCCAATGGCAATAGCCTTCAGATTTAACTCAATTAGTTCAGGTTTGCTGGCTGGTACACATTTTTCAATGGCTTTTTTTAAAGTTTCAGTAGAGGTAAAGCCTGTTGCTTTTAACAACCCTCCCAGCATGATAAGGTTGGCAAGCTTTGGAATGTCATTTTCCTGTGCCAACTTGGTAGCGGGAATAGAAACCACCTGAATATCGTTACGGCTAACCTTGTCTGTTACCAGCG
Source organism: Bacillota bacterium (assembly GCA_023431215.1). Classification (GTDB taxonomy): domain Bacteria; phylum Bacillota; class Clostridia; order Oscillospirales; family Ruminococcaceae; genus Angelakisella. Next base: position 1,586 of record JAEYXR010000020.1, on the reverse strand, counting down.
TACTGTCCACAATAGCTACGCCGCCGGGCACAACGGTATTGATGAATTTATCGCAGGATGGTTTATTCATTACCACAATGGCATCGGGCTGGAGTACCAAAGGAGAACCAATGCCTGCGTCAGAAAGGCACACGCTGCAGTTGGCTGTGCCTCCGCGCATTTCGGGGCCATAAGAGGGCAGCCAAGACACTTCACGGCTGTCAATAAGACCTGTGTAGGCTGCTACCTTACCGGCAAACAGAATGCCCTGCCCGCCAAAGCCTGCAAATACAAAATTCCAGCTCTTCATTAAAAAACGCCCTCCTCTGTTCTATCCATGTACACTCCCAGAGGATAATAAGGAAGCATTTTATCTTCCAGCCAATCCAGAGCTTCAACAGGCGTAAGTCCCCAGTTGGTAGGACAAGTGGAAACCACCTCGACAATGGTAAAGCCCTTCTTTTCAATTTGGGCAGTAAATGCTTTCTTAATAGCTGCCTTTGCCTTACGGATAGCGGGTACGGTATTGACAGTAACACGCTCGCAGTAAGCAACACCGGATAAGGTGGAGAGCATTTCACTGACCCTAACAGGGAAACCTGCCGCTTTTGGGTCTCTGCCGTAGGGAGAGGTTTGAGTAACCTGCCCGGGCATAGTGGTAGGAGCCATTTGACCGCCGGTCATACCATAAATAGCATTGTTAACAAAGATAATTGTAATGTTTTCGCCTCTGGTGGCGGCATGTACTGTTTCGGCAGTACCAATAGCAGCAAGGTCACCATCACCCTGGTAGGTAAACACCACATTTTCAGGGTTTACACGCTTAATTCCTGTGGCCACTGCAGGTGCACGGCCATGGGGAGCCTGTACCATATCACAATCAAAATAATCGTATGCCATAACGGCGCAGCCTACAGGTGCAACACCGATAGTCTTGCCCCCAACACCCAACTCTTCCAGCACCTCTGCCACCAGCTTATGGATGATACCATGGGTACAGCCAGGACAGTAATGCATAGGAGCATCTGTAAGCATTTTAGATTTTTCATACACAACAGCCATTACTTGTCACCTCCAGCCATTTTTCTCAATGCATTGGCTACCTCAACAGGGGTAGGAATCATTCCGCCGGTGCGTCCAAAAAATTCTACCGGTACAGTGCCGTTTACAACAAGGCGAACATCATCCACCATCTGGCCCATGCTCATTTCTACAGACAAAAAGCCTTTTGCCTGCTTGGCTCGCTGCCGAATAATATCTTTTGGGAAAGGCCAAAGGGTTATTGGGCGAATCATGCCTGCCTTAATGCCTTCGGCACGTACCATGTCGATAGCAGTCTTGGCAATACGAGAAGAAGCACCAAATGCAGTGATAAAATACTGGGCATCGTCGCAGAGATACTCTTCAAAGCGCTGTTCTTCTGCTTCTACTTGCTTATAACGTTCAAAGCGCTCCAGCACTACTTTTTCCAGCTCATCCGGCTTTAAATAAAGAGAGTTGACAATATTGTGCTGACGTTTATTTTCATGGCCGGTAACCGCCCAAGGCTTTTCGGCCTGCTGAAGGTTAACTACATCAGGAAAAGAAACAGGTTCCATCATCTGACC
>JAEYXR010000083.1 GCA_023431215.1 Bacillota bacterium | reverse complement strand
TTTCTGCAGTGTTAAAGCTGGCAAAACACAGTAAGCCCTCTTTATTAAACTTATCCATAATTTTTGCCTCTTTTGTTTGCGCCGCCTTTGTTGGTATTGATGTTATTCTCATTTTAGTGGCAGCTGCACTCATCGGTCTATTAACCTACAAAGGTATTCACACCGCAAAGGAGGGTAACTAAATGCTGCTGCTTCAACTGTTTTTTACTTTTTTCCAAATAGGCCTGTTTACCTTTGGTGGCGGTTATGCAATGATTCCTATGATAACTGACCGTGTTCTTGGTGCGGGCTGGATTACTACCGATCAGCTTATCGATTTTATAGCCATCAGCGAATCTACACCAGGGCCCTTTGCAGTCAATATTGCAACTTTTATCGGTATGGAAAAAGGTGGGCTCATTGGCGCCGCTTTTGCCACGTTGGGTGTGGTTCTTCCTTCTGTAATTATTATTATTCTGGTTGCCAAAATCTTCACAAAATTCAGCAGTAACCCTTATGTTAAAGGTGCGCTTTCCGGTATCCGCCCTGCAGTTTTAGGTTTAATTGCCTCTGCAGCCTATTCTCTTGGCCGTTCAATCCTTCTACAGGAAAGTCAGTATGGTTTTAACTGGCATTTGGGAACCATTACTGTCAATGTAACTGCATTTGTGCTGTTCCTTATTATATTAGGTATATTTCTTCGTTTTAGAAAAATACATCCGGCCTTTTTAATTCTTATTTCAGCTGGTTTGGGTATGGTTGCCTATGGTATTTTGCCAGGGTTGATTGCCTAAGTTGTTTATCTGCAAGGAGTGATTTATAATGACAAAAAAACAACGTGCTCTGGAAGCTATTAAGCGATTAACAGAGCGCTACCCAGGTGCACAGTGCTCTCTGCTCTACACCAAGCCACATGAATTGCTTATTGCTACCAGATTAGCTGCACAATGTACCGATGAACGAGTCAATATTGTTACCGTTGAGCTGTTTCGCAAATATCCCTCAATCCCCGATTTTGCAGCAGCAAGGTTAGAAGATGTGGAGCAAATCATCAAGTCCTGTGGTCTTTACAAAACCAAAGCAAAAGATATTATTGCCATTTCGCAAATGTTGATTTCTGACTTTGGTGGTGAAGTTCCTGATACAATTGAGGAGCTTCTCAAATTACCGGGCATTGGACGAAAAACTGCAAATTTGGTTGTTGGTGATATTTTTGGTAAGCCTGCCATTGTATGTGATACTCACTGTATCCGCATCACCAACCTTCTTGGACTTACAGACAGCAAAGACGCTGCAAAGGTGGAGAACCAGCTGCGCCCACTGCTGCCACCAGAGGAATCCAATGACTTTTGCCACCGCCTTGTGCTCTTTGGCCGTGAAGTCTGCATTGCCCGCCGGCCTCAATGTCAAATCTGTCCTTTGGCTGATATTTGTCCCGGTAAAAAGAAATCATTATAAGTGCACATAAAAAGCGATAACCGGTAAGAAATACGGTTATCGCTTTTTGTTTAACCTTGTTTATAGTAAACGTTTTTATACTTTGCAAAAGTTAGTATAACTTCATTATTAATACCTTATAATTGTGCAAAAAAGAGTTGTTTTTATATTAGTTATAGAATTACAAACCACAAAATGCATAAATAGTGACAAATGCTTCCAAACAAAACAAAGAAATGCCAGATTCCATGCATATAGCGTTTCTTTTTCATGGCATAAAATACAATTCCTACAGTATAAAACAAGCCGCCTGCAACCAACAGCAACAGCCCTGTTGTGGTCAACATTTCAATCAACGGCCTGATTGTTATCAATACAGACCAACCCATTACTACATAGCATACCATAGAAAAATACTTAAAGCGCTCAATACTGATGGCATTTAAAATAATACCAACCACAGTTGAAATCCAAATAAATGCAAACAAATACCACCCTGTTGACTGTCTCAGGCTTACCAATGTAAACGGCGTATAAGTACCCGCTATCAACAGAAAAATACTGCAGTGATCAAAAATTCTAAATATCTCTTTTACTCTGCGTGTTGTAAAAGAATGATAAAGTGTGGACATTACATATAGTAGCATTAACGAGCAGCCGTAGATAATGGTGGCCGCCAATTTATACCAGTCTTGCTGAAGAGCTGCCGCTGCCACCATCAGGGTTGTTCCCACAATGGCAAACAATGCTCCAACTCCATGAGAAACTGCATTGAGCACTTCTTCACCGGTAGTATACCGTTTGCAAATATCATTAAAATCCATAGACTCCTCCTTTTTGTTCCAAGAGGTATTCCATTCTGCAGACATAGCCTTTTTCATACTTTCATACCATCCTTCAAACATATTAATATCATTACAACACGATACATTTTAATATAGTATAATACATAGTATTAAATACTATGTTGTAAAGTATACACATATTATCGCAAAAAATCAATAGATTATCAACCTTTTCTTGACTGGAAGCTTTTAAGTAGGTATATTTGTAATAAACACTAGCTTTGCCCAAAAAATATTTTTCAAGCATATTGCGCTAAAAGATAATTTGCGCATCAAACTATATCATGCTTTAATGGGTTTTTACACGGTGCCACAATAAATACAATATCATTGCAGGGGCATGCAATTTTTTGCACCGGGATGGAAGTATCTACCATACTAACTACCCTATGCATTAACTTTTATCTGTATCTGAATCATCCGCTATAAGTGTTTGATAGAGATCACCGTGATAATCCAAAGGGAGGATTTAAAATGAATATTACGCAACGGTTTTTAAAATACGTATCTTTTGATACGCAGTCAGGGGGTGATGTGGCTACTGTACCAAGTACAGAAAAGCAGTGGGCATTGGCAAGGCTTTTGGCTCAGGAACTGACTGAAATGGGTGCTAAGGATGTAATGGTATCTAAGCATGCCTATGTGTATGCTACAATACCTGCCACCACCAAAAAAGAGTTGCCCACACTCGGCTTTATTGCTCATATGGATACTGCCCCCGCCTGCAGTGGTAAAGACATTAAGCCGCAAATAATTCCAAACTATGATGGCGGTGAAATCACCCTGAATAAGCAATTGGGTATTACCATGTCTCCTGCACAGTTTCCCGAGCTTAGTCAGTGTAAAGGCACAGACTTGATTGTAACTGATGGCACAACCTTGCTGGGTGCAGACGATAAGGCAGGCATCGCTGAAATAATGACCATGGCGGAGCATCTGCTTACTCACACTGAAATTCCTCACGGAACTATTAAAATTGCCTTTACTCCGGATGAAGAAGTAGGTAACGGCCCAGAATTTTTTGATGTAAAGGGTTTTGGTGCAAATTTTGCTTATACTGTAGATGGTGGTGCCTTGGGTGAACTGGAGTATGAAAATTTTAATGCTGCCGGTGCACGCGTAACTGTTTATGGCAAAAGTGTTCATCCAGGCTCTGCCAAAAATAAAATGGTAAATGCTCTTTTGGTTGCAATGGAGCTGCAACGGCTTCTTCCCGCTGTCCAAAACCCCGCACATACCGAAGGATATGAAGGCTTCTTTCATTTGGACGAAATGCACGGTAATGTAGAAAAGGTTTTTATGGACTATATTATTCGTGACCACGACCCAAAAAAGTTTGAGGAGAAAAAGGTTTATTTTGCCCGTGCGGTGGAATACCTTAACTCTGTTTATGGAAAAGGTACCATAGACGCTTGCATCTCTGATAGCTACCGCAACATGAAAGAGCAGATTTTACCTCACTTTCATTTAATCGATAACGCCAAGCATGCTATGGAAGATGTTGGAATCACTCCCCTTGTGACACCTATCCGCGGCGGTACCGATGGCGCAAGGCTTTCTTTCATGGGTCTGCCCTGCCCCAATCTATGCACCGGAGGCCTGAATTTCCATGGTCCATATGAATGTATCCCCGTACAGTCCATGGAAAAGGTGGTAGAGTTACTATTAAGAATCGTTGAAATTTACTCCCAATGATATCATACCCATAAAACAGGCGCCCTGCTCAGAAATATCTGAACGGGGCGCCTGTTTTTAATTAGCTTAACTTCAAATTTAATTTTTTGGTCATTAACTCCGGTGATGTACTGTAAGTAATGGCATTATGCGCACTGATAATACCCTTTTTATAAAGTTCCAAAATACTGGCATCCATACTGACCATGCTTTCCTGCGCTGAAGAGGAAATAACGGTGTCAATTTGATGAATCTTTGATTCTCGAATCATGTTGCGAATAGCTCCATTGCAAATCATAATTTCAAAGGCAGCCACTACTTTGCCATCCTCTGTGGGAATCAGTTGCTGAGACACAACCCCCTGTAGCACCATAGAAAGCTGAATTCTAATTTGGGCCTGCTGGTTGGGTGGAAACGCGTCAATGACACGGTCTATGGTCTTGGCTGCTCCTATGGTATGCAATGTAGAAAGCACCAAGTGGCCTGTTTCGGCAGCGGTCATGGCTGTATTTATCGTTTCATAGTCCCGCATTTCCCCCAGTAAAATGACATCTGGGGCCTGACGTAGGGCTGCACGCAACGCAGTAACATAGCTTTCGGTATCAGTTGCAATTTCGCGCTGACTTACCACACTTTTTTTATGGCTGTGCAGATATTCAATAGGATCTTCCAATGTAATGACGTGTGCATTTCGGTTTTTGTTAATACGGTCAATAATACATGCCAGGGTTGTGGATTTTCCGCTGCCTGCCGAACCGGTAACCAGTACCATTCCTTTTGCCCGTTCTGAAAACCGAAGTACAGCTTCAGGTATTCCAAGTACAGCGGGGTCAGGCAGTTCAAAGGTTACGACTCTAATTACCGCTGCAAGAGAGCCCCTTTGTCGATATGTACTTACCCTAAAGCGGGAAACACCAACCAACGAAAAGGAAAAGTCGTCATCTCCCCTTTCCATAATCGCATTCATGCTACGGTCATTTGCAAGGTGATAAATATCTTTAATCAACTTTTTTGTGTCCTCAGGCAGCAGCTTTGTATTGCCCTGGTTTGCTATTTGATTGTTGATTTTATAGGAAAGTGGCAGCCCCGAGATAATAAACACATCTGACGCGCCCTTTTGCACGGCTTCTTTTAGCATTAGAATAAGATCCATGATTGATTGTTCCTCTTCCTTTACAGCAATGGCTACTAAGTAATGCTGCTTTTTTGTCTTAAACGGTGGGGCTTCCACCCAAAATATCAGGCAAACCGGTCAGCAGCCCTGGCATTTGTGGCTCCTCCCATTCTTTTGCCGGAACAACGCTCCAGCTAATAGGGCGTAGCTTTCCTTCCGCCTTACCATAACAATCTGAGGCATCTATGCTGATGCGAAGCACTCTGCTTTCGCTTATGGGCACTTCATAGTCTAAAATTACCACAGGAGAAATGAAGTTTTCCTCCAATTTTGAAATTGTTACACCTTCTATTTCCTTCTCCAGCAAGTGCTTCAGCAATACTGAATACGCCTGCCGAAAACTGAGACCCTCAGGCAAAATATCACTGTAAGGAAAAGGCTTAGGAGCGTCTTCTCCTCCTTTTTTGGGGTCTGCCTCTATAAAGTCGGAAACCGCGCCAAAAAGGCTGTCAATCCATTTATTTCCGGTTTTGAGGGTTTCACCAAAAAAATCTGCAACCTTGTCCCGAATGGTCGTAGACAATGGTTTTTGATACTCATCATATACCTGGGCAGTTGCATAGCACAAGGCAAAGCTTTGGTCAATCTGCATTAAAATATCCTCAGCCTTTGCATCTGCCGCATAATAGGCTGCAGCTTCATCGGCAGTTCTGCGGGTCAGCTTATAGTCTGCATTGGCAGAAGCAAGAGAAAGCGTTGCAAAGGTTGTAAGACATAATACAACAAAAACAACCAGGATAGATGAGCTGCCTACGCTGATGCCCGTATTAAGGTTTAATTTTGCCACGAGGCTCCCTCCTATCCAATATATTTTTTAACATCTACCACAAAAATTTCTTCTGTTTTATCATCATTTTTGATTACGGCAATTTTTGCGCCAACTATATCTTCTCCCTGATTGGATACAGGCACTACCGTTAAAGTATATACTGCATCATTGCTGTCTTGTTGTATTTGCCATTCCTTATTATAATATAAAGCCAGCTTACCGCCATCTTCTTCTGCCAACGCCAAGAGCTGAGTCATTTGTGAGGTATCGCCGTTGACAGCTTTGTAGGTTTCGGCAACAGTCTGTACCTGCTGCACAGCAGTACCCAAATCTCTGCTTTGTGTACTAAGTACATGCGCCTTTACAAACAAATTGACACAAATTGCACTGGCAATGGAAAAAAACAAGATGAGGATCACCATTTCCAATAAAAACAATCCTGATTTTGGTGTTCTATGGATGCCCATGGTGCTTCCCTCCTTTGATTTATATTCTAACCCTTAAGAACAGCGGGGGCTGACAGCCGCTTCAGCAGCAAAACCGCCAGTACCTGCAATGTTGATTTTAATCAGCCCGTTTTCCAGTTGTGTTGCAGAAAAGCTCTGAATTTCCATTATGCTCTGACCATCTGACGGCTTCATTTCCAAACTTTCAGACGCCACCAGCTCACACAATTTACCCTCATGGGAGTAAATATAAGTAAGATAGTCTGCGCCTTCAACGGTTTGTCTAAGAACAATGGCATCTCCATCACCAAAGCTCTGTATAGATACTGCTCCCAAGCTGTCGTGCTGCCTTATTTTTTCAGAAATATAAGTAACAGATGTGCGGCTGTTAAAGCTGCGGTTCATCTCTGAAACAGTAGATTTATAAACATCTGCGCCAATAATAACCACCGTTAATGCAGAAAGAGCAAAAACACAAAAAAGCGCAAGGGTAAACAAAAAATCAATTAGGTGTCCTCTATCCCCATTGATTCTCATGGCGTCACCTCCAGCATTGTACTTGTCCCTGTGGAGTCTGCTCCCTGCTTTGGCAAAACCTTAATGTCTGGCATCAAATTAGACGCAAACCCCATGTAATGAACAATATACTTGTCATGGTCAATAAGCAGGCCGTAGTGCTCCTCCAGATAACTTACATTTTGAGGGTATTGCCCCTCTACCGCATAGCATTGTGCAGTTGCGCGACGAACAGCTTCTTCGGTAGATTCAAGCTGCTGGCGACTGGTGGATTGCTTCACATCCTGAATTCCCCACAATACCAGCACCACTATCAATATAAAAAAGCAAATGGGCAAAATCAACTCGCCCAAAGCGGCTCGTTCTTTGTTTTGTTTGGCAAACCGGTTCATGGCGACGCCCCCTAACTTATTTTGCATCATCAGCCAATAGACGACATCACACCCATCAGCGGAAGCATCACAGAAAGCAAAATCATTCCCACAATCACAGAAAGAATTGCAACAAGAGTTGGTTCCAGTACTGAAAGAATATTGCTGATCTCCGTGTCGATATCTTCTTCATACTGTTGTGCGATACGGCGCATCACAGTATCTACAGAACCGGTTTTAAAACCAACTGAAAGCATACGTGAATAAAGCCCCGAGAAGATGCCGGTATTCACCAGCGCATCGGCAAAAGAGCTGCCCTGTGCCATTTGTGACTTGGCAATATCAATTTTAGCCAGCATAGCTTTGTTTTCAATAAGCTGGGATGCCATATGAATAGATTCATCCACATCCAAGCCGCTGGAAAGCATCAACGCCATGGCTGATGCAAAACGACCGGAGGCAACCTTGGTAGAAAGGCGGCGTGTACCCACAAAGCTGCTGCCAAAGCGCTCCAGCCAAGCACGGCCAGACGTGGTGCGCGCCAGAAGCAGCGCTGCGGCAATAACTACTACGATAACACCCACAATCACAGCCGAATAACGGCTCATAGCCATACCCACATTCATAATGCCCTGTGCAAAGCCAGACATCTCGCTGCCCAGCTGGCGGAACACCTGATTAAAAATCGGCAGCACATTGACTACAAGCACGGCAATAACTACTGCCATCATTACAATCATTACCGCAGGGTAGGTAACAGCATTTTTAATGTTTTTGCGAATAGATTCTGTTCTGTCGTAATAGATACACAGTGAGTCCAAGACCTCATCCAACCGGCCAGAGGTCTCACCAATTTCTACCATATCCACAACATATTTGGGGAAACTTCCGCTTTGATGCAATGCCTCCGCAAAAGGCCTCCCCTCTTCCACAACCTCTAAAAGCTCCCTAAGGATGTTTTTTCCGCCGGAATCAGGGGTGTCTCCCTCCATAACGGATAACCCCTCCTGCACCGAAATTCCGGCCTTAATAATTAAAGCCAGTTGTGCACAAAAAGCAGAAATTTCAGAGTTGGAAAGTTGTTTTCTTTTTACTGTCACTGACATCATGTCATCCCTCCATCAATAGAAAAACATGGCACTGTAGTTGTTACCGTTGCCAATATACGCCATTATATCGGCACTGCTGTTTCCGCTGGAAGCAAAGGTTGGGTCCATCCGTACCCAAGACTGCCCGTCAAAATATATAATGCCGTTTACCCAGCCAACATCGGTAATGTAGGTAGAAATCCAGGCATGATAAATATCACCCGCATAGCCTACCACCAGTTTGGTGGGTATCATCTGGCTGCGCAGCATTGCTGCCATTACTGCGGCATAGTCAAAGCAAATGCCTTTGCCTGTGGCAATAATGTTATCTACCGAAGGCAAGTATCCAAACCCATAGTTATTTGCCTTATAAAAATCATAGGTAATATTATTGATTACATAGCTATATACATTTTCGACTATTTGCAGGTCGTTAGCTGCGCTGCGTGAAAGCTCAGCTCCCAAATTTACGGTATTGCAGCCAGCCCAAAAGTTTACATACTGATTGGGATACAGAAAAGGTAATGTACTGCTTCTCAGGCTTGCTTTTATGTATGCGGTACATGCGACACTATACTGGTTGCCGCTGATATTTTCGTAAACTCCGATACTGTAGCCGCCGCTGCCGGCTGATAGCGGATATACCTCATAGCGACCGTTGTTGCCGATGGTGTAGGTATATTGGCTGCCGCCGTCCGGTGTAATCAATACCCTGACCCTTTGGTTGGAGCCATGATATTGAATCATAATATAGCCCTCGCTGGAATTGGATGCATCAATGGTAACCAGATTGTTACCATACACCTCTGTTCCGGCTGCTACCGGAGCCAAGACCCGATAGGTGGGGTCTTTTAACACCTGCTGTACCTCCTCGGCAGGTAGCTGGCTGGATGCTTCTTCGCTACCGGCTACGGGAAGGCTGCTATCCGGAGCTGTAGAAATGGCGCTTTCTTCAGCTTCTGTGCTTTCCTCCAGGCTTTCTGCAACCGATGATTCTATCGATGACTCCTCTGTTTCCTCTTCAGTACTGGAATCTGATTCAGATTCTTCCAATAACTCGGACGATGCTTGAACCGAAGAAGAAGACTCCTGTAAGGTATCGGATACAGCTTGTCCCTCACTGCAAGCACTTAGGAGTATCAAAACGGCGGCCAGCCACGCCGCCAGCCATTTTTTCTCAAAGCTTTTCATGATGCCGATTTGTCACCCCTCAATAGTTATAGATATACTTCATGATTTGTCAAAAGATTTTGCGTTGTCCTCCCAAGCATAAGGTTTTAACAACCCGTCGCACCAAGGCTTATATTCATAAGCTTCACTTTGTTCAGCCGTGTTCTCAAGCTTTGCCACAACAATAATCCGCTTTTCGGATGTGCCAATTGGGTGGCAGGAAAGCAAAGTTAAGCAGGAATATCCCTGCGTTTTTATGGGACTCCAGTCATCCGGCTCTACCACATAAGTTTTTTCATACAAGTATCTGTAAACCTTACCCTGCCAGTCTAAATAAAAATAGTCACCCTGGGAAAGGTTGTGTAGATAATAAAACAAAGAACCATGAATGTCTCTGTGCCCGGCAATGCTTACATTTCCGTTTTGCTGAGAAGGCATTTGGGCATATAATAACAACCCGGGGCCCTGTGCCAACGCATCATCATCGGTTCCGTTTTCAACAGAAACACTCCACACATCCAAACGGGGTATTGTCAACATCATTTCACCGCTCTGATATTCCTCGCGCAAAGTTCCCGTATACAAATTACCGGGCTCCAACGTTGCAGCTGCGCTGTTGGAAAGTGGAGTCTCTGGCTCAGAAGCTTCCTCCCGATATTCAATCATACTGTCTGATGCAGGGTTATCTTTTGTTCTGTCAGCTGTTGAACGAATATAATAGAAAGAAAACATTATACATATGGCAGCACATACCAACACACAAATTAAGATAAAAATATTTTTTCTTTTTTGGAAAAACGATACATTAACCCTTTTTTTATCAGGCACCTTGTACTCCGTTTCTTTTGTTCGGTTACAGCATATTTTAGTCACATTTTGTCTTAATTGCATGATTTTATTATAGGATATTTTCTAAAAAAAGGAAAGTTTTTTTTTAAAAAAAGACCATAGTGTGGTAGAAACCGACCAAGTGTAATGCTATAATATAATAAATTGGTCACAATTTAATAGAGGAGGAAGCTCAATGGCACCAGAAGTTTGTAAAGAAACGACTCAAAAACGCCCTGAAATAGAGATTACGATGCTTGGTGGCTTTACCTTGAAAGTTGGTAACAAAAGTATCAGTGACAACAGTAACAGAGCACATCAGCTCTGGAATTTGCTTGAATATTTAATAGCTTTTCGAAATAGAGAAATTTCACACGAGGAACTGATTTCTGCACTCTGGCCAAATGACAACAGTGATAACCCTGCAAACGCACTGAAGAATTTAATCTACCGTGTACGCAGTGCCCTTGCTAACAACGGAATCTCCGAAAGCAAAGAAATGATAGTATATCGCCGAGGAGCGTATTCCTATAACAATTCACTCCCTACAAGGGTAGATACTGAAGAATTTGAGGCACTGGTTCGGTCTGCAGCCGATATTTCTCTGCCCAACGATGAGCGTATCCATCGTTACTTAAAAGCCTTGGAGCTTTATAAGGGCGACTTTTTGCCCAAAGCTGCATCAGAAGCTTGGGTTGTACCTTTATCTACATACTTTCATAGTATGTATACAAAAGCAGTGGTAGAAAGCATATGTCTTTTAAGAAACGTCGGAAGATACCAGGAAATAATTTCAATCTGTGAAAAAGCTATTGTGGTAGACCAATTTGAAGAGCGCTTTCATGAAGCTTTAATAGAGGCTCAGCTTGCGGTGGGACATCAGCAAAAGGCAATGGCACATTATGAATACATAACCGGATTTTATTATCGGGAACTGGGGGTCAAACCCTCTGAAAACCTGCGAAGCCTTTACCGGGAAATTATCAGCAGCACCACTCATGTAGAAAGTGATCTGGAAGCAATTAAAGAGGACCTGAGGGAATCTCATGACGCCAGCGGACCTTTCTTTTGTGAGTATGAAGTTTTTAAAGATATGTATCAGTTGGAGGCACGTTCCTCCGAACGCACAGGACATTCTGTCTTTGTTGCACTTCTCACTTTGGTAGACCTTAACGGGCATACACCCAGTATTTCATTGATGAATAAGTCGATGGATAAAGTAAAATCAGCAATTCAGTCCAGCTTGCGCAGAGGTGATGTTGCTGCGTTGTTCAGCCCTTCTCAATACGTATTGATGCTGCCCACCCTTACCTTTGAAAATGGTCAAATGGTAATGGAGCGAATTATTCGACGCTTTAAAAAGGATAATCCAAGGCTACAGGCTATGCTGCTGCATCGCTTGCAACCGCTGGATCCTATCTCTTAAAAACAATGAAACTCTCAACTGCCTGCATTCTTTTGCGGGCAGTTGTTTTTGTATATGCATATGCTGCACACATTTATACCAGGCAAGATAACTTCGGTGCATTAATAAAATATTTTAGTTTTTATATATTATGCGCAAAATCAACATTGACTTATTGTATACTAAAGCTATAATAAGATAGAATTTAGCAGCACCTTTGTCCACACCTAAAGGAGAGTCATTCCATGAACAATGCCAACAATCTAACTTCCCCCCGCCAGCTTTTTTCATTAACATGGCCTATTTTTATTGAGCTTTCTCTGCAAATGCTGGTTGGCAATGTTGATCAAATTATGATATCCCGCTTTTCCCAAAACTCCGTGGGTGCTATTGGTAACGCTAATCAAATCATCAATGTTCTAATACTTACTTTTAGTGTTATCAGTATGGCATCTACCATTTTAATTACGCAATATTTAGGCTCCGGTAACCAACGGCGAGTTTATGAAATCTATACCATTTCTTTATTTGTCAATGTAATTTTTAGCTTTATCATCAGCGTAATCATTCTTTTCTTCAATAAACCTCTTTTTATACTGATGCGGGTGCCTCAGGAAATATTGCAGGAAAGCAGCGTTTACATCTCTATCATTGGTGGCTTTATGGTGCTGCAGGGCATCTATCTTACCTTTTCTTCTTTTTTACGTGCAAACGCCATGATGAAAGAATCCATGATCATCTCTATTGTCATTAATGTTCTGAACATTGCCGGCAACGCGCTATTGCTTTACGGAGTTGGCTCCATCCCTCCTCTTGGTGTTGTGGGGGTGGCAATCTCCAGCAACTTCAGCCGTTTTATTGGCATTATCATGATCGTACTGATATTTATAAAAAGGTTTGGCCGTTGCATCTCCCTTAAATATCTTATCCCCTTTCCATGGAAGCAGCTTAAACTGATTCTTTCTATTGGCGTTCCATCAGGTGGAGAAAGCCTTTCTTACAATTTTACTCAAATGGTAATACAGGGCTTTGCAAATCTCTTTGGGACCTTGGTTATTAATGCAAAAGTGTATTGCTCCATGTTTGCCATGCTTTCCTATATTTTTGCATCCTCTCTCTCGCAGGCATGCCAAATTGTAGTGGGTTACCTAATTGGTGCAAGAGATATGGATGGCACCCACCGGCAGGTACAGCTTACCTTGTATCTTTCTATTGCAGCCTCTGCCACCATCTCCTTACTGCTGTTTTTATTCCATCGCCCTTTGTTCAGCATCTTTACCAATGACCCCAACATGCTAAAGCTAATTGGTGTGGTGATGCTGATTGAAATCCCACTTGAAATTGGTCGTGCAGTCAACATGACTATGGTACGAAGCCTTCAGGCTGCCGGAGACATCAAATTTCCTATCACCATTGGTATCATTTGTATGTGGGCATTTGCCGTAGGCGTGGGCTATTTCTTTGGAGTTGTGTTGGGCTGGGGGTTGGCAGGCATTTGGCTCGGCATGGCTTTGGATGAATCTATCCGTGCTGTCTGCTTTATCCTTCGCTGGTACCGCGGAAAATGGCGCTCTATTCAGCTAATCTCTCAAATTTAGCTATAAAGTCAAAAGTCCTCCTCTGCTTTTATGCAGGGAGGACTTTTTCTTTCTTATTCTCAGTCAATCTGATAGAAATTGCTGAATTTGAGGAAGCAGCACCTGTGCCGTTTGATATCCCACACGATATGCTGCAAGTAGTTTTTCTTTGTCCTTTTCTATACGTCGCAGTCCAAGACTTTGAGGAGGACGGATTATTAGAACCTTTCCCTCCTGCTCCATTTTCTCCAACTGCTCGATTGTTTGATTATAAACAATATGCCGCTTTTTCATATCTTCCACAAGTTCAGGAAAGTGTCTGTATTTTAGCTTCATAAGCAAGCCGCTTTTGTTTTTGCTTTTATAATACCCCTTAGGCTGTGTCAACACCACAACATTCTTTGTGTTACCCTGCCGCAACGACTGTGCAATGGGAATAGAATCGGAAATTCCGCCGTCCAGGTATGGCACACCATCAAGCATTACCATTCTGGAAGCAAAAGGCAGAGAACTGGAGGCTCGTACCCAGTCTACTTCATCCCTTAAATTTCTCATGAGGTGGTATTCCGCCTTTCCTGTAAGGCAATTGGTTACCACTGTCCACATACGAATACCCCTGCGTTCATAAGCGTCATTGTCAATGGGGTTAAGCTCATTTGGAATTACATGATACGCAAATTCTGCCCCAAACAAATCTCCTGTGGTAATCAGGCTGTGTAGGCTGCAGTACCTTTTGTCGTTTAGATAGTTGGTTGAAGTAGCCAGTGCCCTGCCATGCTGACCGGATGCATAGCTGCAGCCATGACAAGAGCCGGCAGATACCCCTATGCATTCGTCAAATATAATGTCATTTTCTAAAAAACAATCCAGCACACCGGCGGTAAAAATGCCACGCATGCCACCGCCCTCTAATACCAGCCCGGTTTGTTGCTTCATGCTGTCACCTACCTGTTGGTTAATTGAGACCCAGCTCTTCGTCTAAAAAGCGAACGATATCGATTGCTTTTGGGGGGCATCCGGGCACATGTCGGCTAAAGCCACGGCAGCAGCTGCCAATGCCGCAGGCGTCCTTTTCTTTTCCCTTAAAATCTTGACCGATGTATACTTTCTCGCGCAGGTAGCTTAGCTCCCCTTTATCCTCCAAGCGTGCAAGTGCATGATTCTGGTTTCCTTAACAGGCAGAGCAAGCGGAACAAGCTGTTACATACCCCTCCAGCCCTTTTACTCTGCGGGGGGAAACTGTAGAAGCACCGGTGCTATCCTTATTAAGCTCTATTATATTGGCTTTTGTAATGTCTGCACTGCCAACACCCAAACGCTCTGCCATTTGAATATAAGGTACGTCCGAAAGCTCAAACCCCATTAATGCGGCACCATAAGCATCCATCAGAACACTGTCGCAGGCTGCGAGCATGCGGTTGGTTTGAACAGGATTGCCACCTTCTTCAAAGTCCAAGTCTCCGTTGAGGCTGTCTACAATGACAAGGTCGGCACAACGAATTTTATTTAATGCAGCAATGGGACGGTGCAATCCGATGCTGTGGAAATATCTCTTGGAGCGGTCAGAGATACACCCCTTCATGTTCTTAAGGCAGCAGGTCATAGCTGTTTGACAATGTCCCTTTAACACAGGTAAGCTGATTAAAAAATCAAGCTCCATCACCTTTTTGGACATTTCAATATGCATACCGTCAATGGTATGGGTTTCGTAGGTGTCATCCTTAACATCATACAAAGGAAAGTTATATTTTTTAGACATAACGTCATATCCACAAACCTTAAAACCGCGCTTGGTACTGTCTCCTACCCATGCACTCTCAATAATGCACAAATTACTGTAGCCTTTTTCCTGCAAATATTGAATAATGGTTTCTGTAATCAGCGGTGTGGTTGTTGCGCCAGTGGAAGATGGCTTTGCTACAACAAGATTTGGCTTTAAGCCTATTTTGGCATTTTTGTTCCCGCCAATCAATGCTTCAATATTCACATTCTCCAAAAGCTGGCGTGTCATGCTTTGTGCATCACGACCGTATGTTACAAAAATATCGTTTTTATTCATCATTTTCCTCCTTGCGGTTTGCGGTGCAGCATTACCTACTGCAATCTAGATTTTATGCTACCCCATTGTAGCATAAAATCTTATTTTTTTCACTTTTTGTTTTATTGAGTTTGTATTTGTCAATTGTTGACAGAAACACTGTAATAAGTTAAACTGTTATAAGCTAAACTGCAAAAGTGAAGTAATGTGTGTGGGCAGCCTAAACGGTTGTCCGGAGGAGGAAAAATGAAAGAAAGAGAAACTTTTGGCACCCGGTTGGGCTTTCTGCTAATTTCGGCCGGCTGCGCTATCGGTATCGGTAATGTTTGGCGGTTTCCCTATATTGTAGGCCGTTACGGCGGTGCAGCCTTTGTCCTGATTTATCTGTTTTTTTTAGTGGTGCTGGCCATGCCCATTATGGTTATGGAGTTTTCGGTAGGTCGCGCCAGTCGCAAGAGTGCGGCACGCTCCTTCCATGTGCTGGAGCCAAAGGGCAGTAAATGGCATATCCACGGATATCTTGCTGTTGCTGGCAACTATCTTTTAATGATGTTTTATACCACAGTAGCCGGCTGGATGCTTTTGTACTTTGTAAAAATGGCAAAGGGCGACTTTGTGGGACTTGACAGCAACCAGGTAGCAAACCAGTTTGGTGCAATGACACAGCAGCCTATTCTTATGACAGTATTTATGGGTATTGTGGTGCTTATGGGCATGGGTACCTGCGCCAGAGGTCTGCGTGGTGGTGTAGAAAAGGTAACAAAAGCCATGATGCTGTGCTTGCTTGCGGTCATGGTCATTTTGGTAATCCGCTCTGTAACCTTGGATGGGGCTTCTACCGGTTTGGAATTTTACTTAAAGCCCGATTTTGCTAAGCTGACCGAGTATGGTTTTGGTGAAACAATATTTGCCGCATTGGGTCAGGCTTTCTTTACTTTATCCCTTGGCATTGGCTCTATGGCCATTTTTGGCAGCTACATAGGCAAAGAACGCAGCCTTACAGGTGAGGCCATCGGCATCACCCTGCTGGACACCTTTGCCGCTTTGATGTCCGGACTTATTATCTTCCCTGCTTGCTTTGCCTTTAACATCAGCCCCGGACAGGGACCCTCTCTGGTATTTATTACGCTGCCAAACCTGTTTAACCAAATGCCCGGTGGACGGCTTTGGGGTACCCTCTTCTTTATTTTTATGTCTTTCGCCGCTATGTCTACGGTTATTGCAGTCTTTGAAAATATTATCTCCTTTGGTATGGACCTTTGGGGCTGGAGTCGTAAAAAAACAGTAGCTATTAACACAGTTCTCATTTTTGTTCTTTCTCTACCCTGTGTGCTGGGCTTTAATGTGCTCAGCAGCTTTCAGCCTTTGGGCCCTGGAACCGTCATTCTTGACTTAGAGGACTTTATCGTCAGCAACAACCTTTTGCCTTTAGGGTCTTTGGTATATCTGCTGTTCTGTGTTACCCGCTATGGCTGGGGCTGGGATAACTTTATCAAAGAAGCCGATGCCGGTAAAGGCTTAAAGTTTCCACGTGGTTTGCGTTTTTACTTCACCTGGATTGTTCCTTTTATTGTTTTATATATCTTTGTTATGGGTTATAAAAACATCTTTGGTTTTTGATACAACTTTCACAAACGACAAAAAACGCTTTTGCCTGCAGGTAAAGGCTTTTTTTGTCGTTGTATCCCCTCTTGTAATGGTGTATAATAACAGAAAACACCCTTGTCCGCACGCATTACGGTATGCAAAGAATGTCCCCAGGAGGAATATCATTGAAGAAAAACGGATTTATATTAACACTTATTTGTTGCCTGGTAATTGCCGCCTCCATAGGCGCTGCAGCACTTTTGGTAAAGGCTTCACCGCCTACCACAACAACTGACGTTCCTGTTATTGGCAACACCGGTGAATTTTCAGATGATCCCAGAAAGTTAGATCCTATAGAAGATGTTGACCATGATGCCGCTGTACAAAAAGGGCGTTTGCCCGGTCATGAGGATGATGACATCAATACTGACCAAAACAGCGTGGCTTATCTTGTAAACCGCGAGGTGTACTTTGACAAGCCCACCCTGCCCGGTAACATTATGATGGAAAATACTGCCGGCAACCAATGCAACCTGAAGATGGAACTTCGGTTGGATACCACCGGTGATTTAATCTACACTTCTGCCCTTTTAGAGCCTGGCGAATGTATTATAAAAGATAAGCTGGATGTAAAGCTGAATAAAGGTAACTATAATGTTACAGCCACTATTCTGGCTTATGATTTTGACGGCAACGAGGTTGGGACCTATACCTTACCTGTTTCCGTTACTGTTTATCAAAAACTGTTTTAGCAGAAAGGTCGCATTAACCATGATTCAACCATCCATTCGTGAACGTAACCTCACCATGCTGGCCGACTTCTATGAGTTCCCCATGGCCAACGGCTATTTGGAAAGCGGCATTGGCAATCAGACCGCCGTGTTTGATATGTTTTTTCGCCATGTGCCCGACGGCGGTGGATTTGCCATCTTTGCCGGCTTGGAACAGCTCATTGAGTATTTGAACAATCTTAAATTTACCGAAGAAGATATTGAATATTTTAAATCCAAAGGATGCTTTGGCCAAAAATTTTTGGACTATCTGCGAAACTTCCGTTTCTCCTGTGATGTTTGGAGCATCCGCGAAGGCACACCCATTTTTCCCAACGAGCCTATTGTCACCGTGCGCGGGCCTCTTATTCAGGCTCAGCTGGTAGAGACAATGCTGCTTTTGGCCATCAACCATCAAACACTCATAGCCACCAAAGCCAACCGTATTGTTCGGTCTGCACAGGGCCGTGCAGTTTCAGAATTTGGTGCACGCCGCGCTCAAGGGTTTGACGCTTCTATTTTGGGCGCACGCGCAGCTTATATTGCAGGCTGCTCCGGTACCTCCTGCGTCATTGCCGACCGCGACTACGGTGTACCGGCCTCTGGCACTATGGCGCACAGTTGGGTACAGGTATTTGACAGTGAGTACGAAGCGTTTAAAGCTTATGCAGAAGTGTACCCTGACAACTGTGTATTGCTTATAGATACCTATAATGTCATACAGTCCGGAATTCCCAATGCCATTAAGGTGTTTGATGAAGTAGTCGTTCCCGCCGGCTATCGCCCCAAGGGTGTGCGCATTGACAGCGGTGACCTTGCTTATCTATCCAAAAAAGCGCGGAAAATGTTGGATGCCGCCGGATATGCGGACGTAAAAATCATGGCCTCAAATGCGCTGGATGAGTATATTCTCCGTGACCTTTTGCTGCAGGACGCCAAACTGGATGCCTTTGGTGTTGGTGAAAATTTAATTACCAGCAAGTCTCAACCCGTATTTGGCGGCGTATATAAAATAGTAGCTGCTGAAAACAAAGCCGGCGAACTGATTCCCAAAATAAAAATCAGTGAAACCATAGAAAAAATTACCACTCCCGGATTTAAAGAGCTGTACCGTTTTTATAGCCGTGAAAACGGCAAAGCCCTTGCCGATTATATTACCTTACGCGGTGAAGCTGTGGATGATAGTAAGGATATTACCATCTTTGACCCCAACGCCCAGTGGAAAAAGAAAACCGTATATAATTATCGTGCCGAAAAGCTGCTGGTACAGGTGTTTGACCAAGGAAAACAATGTTACCAAAGTCCAGCTATTGAGGAGATCCGCACCTACTGCCAGAATCAACTGGAAACCATTTGGGATGAAAGCAAGCGTTTTGAGTTTCCACACCGGTATTATGTAGACCTGTCTCAGCAGCTTTGGGATATGAAACAAAAGCTATTGGAAGCTTTGGGCTAAGCCTAAAAACATGACTTTATTTTGAGCGGAGGTATTAGTATGGAGCCCTTATATCACATTGGCATTGATGATAGCCATGGCGCAAGATATGTCATTCTGCCCGGTGACCCAGGTCGGGTAGAAAAGATAGCGGCTTTTCTGGATAATCCTCGCTTTTTACACCAAAACCGGGAGTATACCACTTATATCGGCCAACTGGATGGCGAAAACGTGCTGGTTATGTCTACCGGCATGGGCGGCCCCTCCACTGCAATTTGTGTTGAAGAACTGTTTCAAACCGGTGTTACCACCTTTGTTCGCATTGGCACCTGTGGCGGCATGGCAACACCTGTGATGGGAGGCGATTTGGTAGTTGCCAATGCTTCTATCCGTATGGAGGGTACTACCAGAGAGTATGTTCCCATTGAATTTCCTGCTGTTTCAAACCTTGAGGTTACCAACGCACTGGTGCAGGCCGGACGCGCCTTGGGAGCTAACACACATGTTGGCGTTGTGCAGTGTAAGGATTCCTTTTATGGACAGCATTCTCCCCAGCGTATGCCTTGTGGCACAGAATTGTTGGAAAAATGGCAGGCCTGGATTATGGCAGGCTGCCTTGCATCCGAAATGGAGAGTGCCGCGCTTTTTATTGTGGCTCAAATATTGGGTGCACGTGCGGGCTGTGTTTTAAATGTAGTATGGAATCAGGAACGCAAACGGCAGGGCCTTTCTGACCCACATTGCCACGATACTACCCTTGCGGTACGTGCCGCAGTAGAAGGGATACGGCTGCTCATTGCTCAGGATAAACAAGCAAAATAACCCAACCACAAACCTCTCCCATTTTATGGGGGAGGTTACTTTTATGTCTGCATCCTAGGTTATTGTGCCTTTTACTGTTATCATTACTACTGTACGTGCCAGGCACCTTATTTTTACAGCGTACAATTAGTTTTTTAAAGTACCCTTTTATTATAAAACATTTTTACGGCTGCTTTTTATACTACATAAAAATATCCACCGGCGCAGCCGGTGGATATTTTTGTTAGGACAGGGTTACAAATTATGATTGTATAAGAATCTGACGATTTTTTATTGCTGCGTCCGGTTGTTTCTTGGGCAAAGTCAGCTCCAATACCCCGTTTTGATATTTAGCTGTAATATTATCTGTCTTTACGGAAGATACATCAAATGCCCGCATAAAGCTACCATAGCTGCGCTCACGACGCAGGTACTGTTCCTGCCTATCTTCCTTTTCCTCTTTGTGCTCTGCCGCTATTACCAGACGGTCTCCATCCAAGTCAATGCGGATATCTTCTTTGTTGAACCCTGGCAGCTCCGCCTCAAGAAGATAGTGGTCGCCTTTGTCCAGTACATCGGTACGAAAGCCAGCTAAGCTGACACCTGTATCTCCAAAAAAGCTGCGAGCCATGGTGTCAAAAAGGTTTCCGATGCTCGTGCCGGACGATGTAAAAGGTGTTAAATCAAACATACAAAAACCTCCAAGTAATTTTTTTAAGGTAACAGCAAAGCTGTATGCTTTTTTGTTCCTTTGACTATAGTATAAGCGACAGTTGTAAAAAAGTGTTAATCATTTTATGTCTAATTTGTAAATAATTAGCACTCTATTGATAAGACTGCTAATATTTGTGGTAAGCACGGTAAAGTCAGGCGCTTTTTCAATCAGCCCCATAACGCATCCTATAAATTATAAGTTAAGTATGGTAATTAACGTACCGCAATAAACTAAATTTACTCTCAGTTATTTAAGCAAAAAAAAACCGGCATTTTGACGATGCCACTGTAGACACCAATCCATTTTTGCCGGGTTTTTTCTTCAATTATGTTTCCTTAGTCTCAGCAGATGCCCGGTATTGGGACGGAGATTGCCCAAGGGCTCTGCGAAAAGCACGGGAAAAATAGAAATGGTCTTCAAACCCTGTGGATGCTGCTACCGCCCGAACAGTGAGTGCACTGTGACGAAGCAGCTGA
Source organism: Bacillota bacterium (assembly GCA_023431215.1). Classification (GTDB taxonomy): domain Bacteria; phylum Bacillota; class Clostridia; order Oscillospirales; family Ruminococcaceae; genus Angelakisella. The sequence continues at coordinate 5,330 of JAEYXR010000083.1, read as the reverse complement.
CAGGCTCTTTGAATGCGAAAGTTGGTAAGATATTCACTTGGCGAGCAATGGAATTCCGCCATAAATGCGCGATATAAACAGCTGCGGCTGACACCAGCCTGCTGTGCAGCCTGCTCAATGGTAATGGGTCGGGAATAATTTTGTTGAATAAACTCCGCACCTTGATGTGCATAGGCAGACAACGCCTCATTTCCCCGGCGAGGCGGCATGTTTTCCATCAACAGCCCCAGCGCGGCTTGTAAATAACCCGCCATCCGCACTGCACTGGGGTAATCACTGCCCCTGGCTTTATAAATTTCCAGCAACGCCTGCCGAAAACGTCCTCCCTCCGGCAGCGAAAGCACCTGTTTTTGAGGAGAAAAAGCTGTTTGAGCAAGAAGCAGTCCCGCACTCGGGCCCGAGAAGCCTACCCAGTAATACTCCCATGGCTCTTTTTCATCTGCCTGATAAAAAACCGGAGTATCGGGGTATACCAAAAAAGTATCTCCCGCCTTCAACACAAAGGTCCTTCCTTCCGTTTTATAAACGCCCTTGCCGGATACCACATAATGAATTAGATAATGATCTCGTACCCCGGGTCCCCAGCCATAACCGGGTACACATTTTTGAAAGCCCACATTGTATACCAGTAAAGAAAGCAGTTCCCGCTGGGATGCTTTAAAGGAATGCTTAAAATCTTGTCCCATACTTTCCCCTCCTTTCATTTATTTAGCATACCCTAAAAAAATATGTTATGCAACAATAATCCATATAAACCGAATCAGATTTCAATTGCATGTAGCCACTTAAATTGATACAGTATAGACAAGAAAGCAATTACATGTATCCTTAGTTTTAAAATATACCAATAAGTTATAGCACTCTCTGTGCAACAATTTTTTCTCCACCAATAGCCGTCATTTAACAGTTATTACATTTTGCACATAGCACCGTAAAATGATATTTCGATGCAATTTATCTTACCTTCATAATAATTATTCTACAGGTTTTTTATGTAAAGCAAGGAGGAATTAAAATGCAAATGCAATTAGAGCAAAAGCTTGTTACAGGTGGTTATAATGCTGTTTTAAGCCAATTATATGGCAACGAAAAATTAGATTGGGCAAAAAAACGTTGCTGCGAGGTACTAACAGGCTTTAACAAGTCTTTTGGGAATCATGCAGAGGCTTTGTTTAGTGCACCCGGCCGTACCGAACTAGGAGGAAATCACACCGACCATCAACACGGGCGTGTCTTGGCAGCTGCAATTAATCTGGACTTACTTGCAGCTGCGGCACCCAATCAAAGCGGGATGATCCGCATTCAGTCCCAGGGGTACCCTTTGGCTGTGGTAGATTTGTCTGACTTAGCTCCCAACCCCGAAGAAACAGGTACGTCTGCATCACTGATTCGTGGCGTTGCTGCACGCTTTCGGCAGTTGGGCTGCTCCTTGGATGGTGTTGGCCTGGATGCTTATGTGGTCTCCAATGTCCCCGGGGGCAGCGGTTTATCCTCCTCTGCCGCCTACGAAGTTCTGGTGGGCACCATGCTTAACCACCTGTTTTGGTCTGGTAGCCGCACCGCGGTAGAAATTGCTCAAATTGGCCAATATGCTGAAAATGTATTTTTTGGAAAACCCTGCGGACTTATGGATCAAACTGCTTCTTCTGTAGGCAGTGTTGTTGCCATTGATTTTAAAGATACCACCCACCCTGTGGTAGAACAGGTGCCACTTGACTTTGGGGCTACCGGATATGCTCTATGTATTTTAGATTCAGGAGCGGGTCACGCTGACCTTACCGAAGAATATGCCTCTATTACCAATGAGCTTAAAGCTGTTTGTCGTTTCTTTGGCAAAGAATTTTTACGAGATGTCCCCCACGCAGATTTCATAGCTGCACTTCCGGAAGTACGCAAGATTGTCGGAGACCGCGGCATACTACGCGCCTTTCACTTTTATGCCGAAAACCAACGGGCTGCCGCACAGGCACAGGCTTTAAAGGACGGTAATTTTGATGAATTCTTACATCTCGTAAGAGAATCGGGAAAATCTTCTGCAATGTATTTGCAAAACGTTGTGCCCACCGGGCAAACCACCTGTCAGGAACTGATGCTGACCATTGCTTTATGCGAAGATATTTTAGGGGGACGTGGCGCTGTGCGTGTTCATGGTGGTGGCTTTGGCGGTACTGCTCAAGCTTTTGTTCCCACTGAACTTTTAGCAGAATTTAAGGAGCGCACCGAGGCTGTTTTGGGTCAAGGCAGTTGTCATGTGCTCTCTATCCGTCCCGTTGGCGGAATTTTGCTGTAACCATACCATTGGAGGATAATCATGGCTGAATTAAGATGGAACCCAATTACCAAGGACTGGACTATGGTTGCCAGTCACCGTCAGGCTCGTCCCACCATGCCAAAGGACTGGTGCCCCTTCTGCCCCGGCAGCGGCAAAGTCCCCGATCATTTTGATGTGCTGCGGTACCCCAATGACTTTCCTGCACTTAGCGTACCGCCCAGGGAGCCGGACGATGTAGCTTCAGAGCCTTTCTTCAAGGTGCGTCCTGCCTATGGACGCTGCGAGGTGCTGCTGTATTCACCGGACCATCACGGACGTGTCTGCGACTTAAGCGATGCACATGTGCATAAACTGGCCGCCATGTGGCGTGATATTTTTGACGATATGCGTGCTGACCCCAATATTAAATACGTCTTTATTTTCGAAAACAAAGGTGAAGTGGTGGGTGTAACCATGCCTCATCCCCACGGTCAGGCTTATGGCTACCCCTTTATGCCCAAAAAGCTGGAGCAGGAGCTTGCTTCTGCACAGGAATATCACGATGAAAACGGTGACTGCCTGTTTTGCGATATGCTGGCCGAAGAAGTTAAGGACGGACGCCGTATTGTGTTTCGCAATGAGTATTTTACCGCCTACATTCCTTTTTTCTCTCCCCTCACCTACGGAATTCATGTAACTGCCAACCGCCATGTTCCCCACCTTTCTGCAATGACAAAAGAGGAGCTAGATGCGCTGGGTAAAACCGTCCGCGGTGTTGCAGGAATGTACGATAGCCTTTTTGATACCAGTTTTCCTTATATGATGTGTATGCACAATGCCCCTGTTAACACTGAGGACGATGAAGCGGTAAACAAAGCCTTTCATTTTCACATTGAATTTATTCCCCCCATGCGTTCCGGCACTGTACAGCAATTTTTTGCTTCTTCCGAAACCGGCGCAGGTGTTTGGTGCAACCCCAGCAGTCCCGAGGTCAAGGCTGAAGAAATGAGAGCTGCTTATGAAAAATACTGTAAGGAGGAGAATGCCCAATGATGAAAACAATTTTGGTGGCGGGCGGTGCAGGCTATATCGGCAGCCACATGGTTGCATTATTGGCCCAGCGTGGTTATGATGTTGTTGTAGTAGATAATCTTTCTACCGGACACTGGCAGGCTGTCAAGGGGGCTCGGCTTCGAGTGGGTGATGTGCGGGATGCAGCGTTTTTAGACGGTGTTTTTCGCGAACACCCCATCGATGGTGTCATTAACTTTGCCGCATATTCCTTGGTGGGCGAAAGTGTAACCAATCCGCTAAAATATTACGGAAACAACATAGCTGGTTCTCAAACCATGCTGGAAACCATGCGCAACCACGGCGTTAATAAAATTGTATTTTCTTCTACCGCTGCCACCTATGGTGAGCCCCAAAAGCAACCCATTGAGGAGAGCGACCATACTAACCCCACCAACCCTTACGGCGCCACAAAACTGGCAATTGAAGGGATGCTGAAATGGTGCGATGCCGCCTACGGGATTCATTATGCCGCACTCCGCTACTTTAACGCCGCAGGCTCCAACACCGATGTCTGCATTGGGGAAGACCACAATCCTGAATCTCATCTGATTCCTTTGGTGATGAAAACCGCCTTGGGAAAGCGTGAGTTTATTGGGATCTATGGCAATGACTACCCCACCCCAGACGGCACCTGTATCCGCGACTATATTCATGTACGTGACCTGGTAGAAGCACACCTTTTGGCTTTGGAGCACCTGGAGCAAACCGGTGAAAGCGGCATTTATAATCTGGGAAGCGGCGGTGGCTTTTCGGTGAAAGAAATTATTGAGGCCGCACGTAAGGTAACAAAGAAGCCAATTCCTGTAAAGGTAGAGCCTCGCCGTGCCGGCGATCCGTCCATCCTCATTGCCTCAAACGACAAAGCTGCTGCTGTTTTGGGATGGATCCCAACCCGCGGATTGGAAGAAATATTAAATGATGCCTGGGCATGGCACCAGAGCCATCCCAACGGCTACGACAAGTGAGGTAAACGCAATGGTTACTGTAAAGCCTTTTGGAAGCTGTAAAGCCGGTAACATCTCCTTAATTACACTTTCGGACTCTTCCCACATGACGGTAGAATTTCTTTCTCTTGGTGCAACAGTGCGAAGCATTATTGTCCCGGACAAAAACGGAACACCCACCGATGTCTGCTTAGGATACGAATCCTTAGAGGAATATTGGAATAATGATGGCTATGTTGGCGCATGCGTAGGCCGCTACGCTAACCGTATCGGCAATTCCAAGTTTACTCTCAACGGGCGGGAGTGGAAGCTTTGTGCCAATGAAGGCAAAAACCAGCTTCATGGCGGTGTTGCCGGCTTTGATAAAAAGAACTGGAGCTTTACTCATACAGAGTATTCTGTGACATTTACCCTGGTATCTCCCCATCTGGAGGAAGGTTTCCCCGGAGAGCTGCACGTAGAGGTCACCTATTCCCTGGAGAAACCTGGCCAATTGGATATTCACTACAACGCACGCACCAACCAGGATACCGTTGTAAACCTTACCAACCACTGCTATTTTAACCTCGGCGGCCAAGCAAGCGGCAGTTTGGATGACCACATTATTTCCATTGCTGCAAGCCGCTACACCCCTTGTGGAGAAGGTAATATTCCAACAGGAGATTTGGCATCCGTAGACGGTACCCCTTTGGATCTGCGTATGCCTACCTCTTTGGGGGACAGGTTTAGCCACCCCATGCTTCGCAGCACTAGGGGCTATGACCACAACCTAGTTCTGGATAACCCGACTAAAAACCCGGTGGCTGTTTTAAAATGTTCCGCTACAGGTATTGTGTTGGAGGTTGCCACTACAAAGCCCGGTATTCAATTGTATTCCGCAGGTTTTTTGACCCCAAGGAAAGGTAAACATGGCGCTACCTATGATATTCACCACGGAGTATGTCTGGAAACACAGTTTTTCCCCGATAGTCCAAATAACCCCCACTTTCCTTCGGCTGTTCTGCATGCGAAAGATGAGTATAACCATCATACCAGTTACCGTTTTTTTACCGAATAATATA
>JAEYXR010000052.1 GCA_023431215.1 Bacillota bacterium | reverse complement strand
GAGGTGCAATTTTGATGAAATCAATGTGTAAAATCATATTGACACTGGCATTATGTATGATGCTGTGTGTTCCCGCAATGGCCGCTGAACTGGGGGAATTGGAGACTGTTGTTGATATTGTCACCCCTGATGGTCAAAACGCCAAAATATCCACCATAGTTACCGGTGTTACTGATTCCGAGGGTAAGCTGGCACTGCCTGCCTACAAAGATGCATCGCTGGACGATGCATCAGCAACCCAGGGGACTCTTCAAGGTGCTCCTGAAAAAGCAGCCAACGGTGGTGCTAAGTACTATATTGCTCAGTTTAGTGAAAAAGAAGCTCCTGTAACACTGACCCTTGCATGGACACAGGAGAGCACTTATGTACCCGGTAAAGCCAAAACCAAAGACACAGCCCCCGGCAATTTAAAAGCCTTTGTTTATTCCATGACCAATTCTGCACCGCTAAAAATCGGCAGCTATGTGCTGGATATGGCACTGCCCCAGGGGTGGGAGCTTTCCAGCATTGTTGGTTATGACGCAGAAGAAGACTTTGATATTTACGTCAAAGATGGCATGAAATACGGGCATTACACCTTTGGTGAGCTTGGTATTGGCGGCAAGGCTAAATTTACAATCAATGCCTCTCAAACAGGCGCTGCGTTTACCGCTGTAATGTGGATTATCACCATTGGTGTTTCCGCTTTCTTTCTGTACAAGAATAAAGAAATGCTGACAGAAGCAAAAGAAGCTGATGCAAAGAAAAAAGCGGAGAAGGGTACCTGAGTTATGAGAAAAAAGCAAGGCTTATTATTGATAATGGACGGCGTGGGCGACCGTCCAAACCCCCAATTGAACGGCCTAACACCGTTGGAGGCTGCTCATACGCCTAATTTAGACAAACTGGTTGCACAGGGAATGTGCGGCAACGTGTTTCCAATTGCTCCCGGTGTCAGGGTAGGCACCGATGTGGGGCATCTGCATATTTTTGGCTGCGATAGCCGAAAAACATATCGTGGGCGCGGTCCGCTGGAGGCCATCAGCGGAGGAATGACCTTGTGTGATGGAGATGTGGCGTTTCGTGGCAACTTTGCAACCTTAGATGAAAAAAAACAGGTTACAGACCGTCGTGCTGGGCGTATTCATGAAGGAACAGCCCAGCTGGCAGCAGCGCTAAACGGGATGGAGCTGAGTGACGGAACCGTTGTTTTGGTGAAAGAACTAACTGAGCACCGGGTTGCAGTAGTTTTCCACGGCAGAGGCCTTAGCGATGCCATTACCTGCACTGACCCGGGAACCGGAGAAGAAGGTAATCCATTGTTAACTCCTGAAGCAACTGACACAACGCCGGAAGCGGTTAAAACAGCAAAAGCCCTTGAAGAGTTTACAAGCCGTTCCTACCAGATTCTTCATAACCATTCAGTCAATAAGGATCGAATGGAGCAGGGAAAACGGCCGGCTAATGTTGTGATTACTCGTGGCGCAGGCATGAACATTGCTATTCCTTCCATCAAAGAGCGTTTTGGGCTCCGCGCAGCTTGTATTGCCGGAGATGTTACTGTCGGCGGAATAGCGACCCTGGTGGGGATGGATTTTTACACTACCCCAAGTTTTACCGGCAGCTTTGAAACCGATTGGAATGCCAAGGCGGATTTGGCTATACACTTGCTGGTGGATAAAGGCTATGACTGGGTAGTGGTACACATCAAGGGTACAGACCTTGCCGGGCACGATAATCTTCCATTGAAAAAGAAGGAAATTATTGAAAACACCGATGCCATGGTGGGAAGGCTGCTGCAGCGTCTTGATTTGAAAAAATGCTATATTTCCTTTACTGCCGACCACTCTACCCCCTGCGAAGCATTGGACCACACCGGTGATGGAGTACCCACCTTTATTGCAGGTGCAGACGTGCGCAAAGATGCTATTTGTCAAATGGGCAAAGGATATTTTATGCAGGGAGCCTTAAACAATTTGACGGCAAACGATATCTTTATGCTACAGATGGATCTTATGGGCTTTACCCAAAAGGTTGGGTCATAGCTATTAACTACCCCTATGTAATTCACCCCCTTAAAGCCATAGCCACCGTTAACCGGCGGCTATGGCTTTTTAGCTGCAATTATACGTCAAAGACGCTATTAACATATTGTTTTATTAATTTATAATAATGTTAAAATAAGCCTGTAACAATGTAAGCAACTCTTATCTGGCATATTTTGCTGATAAAATTTCTTAACAGACAAATAGGATTGTCTAAAAATAAAACATCTATAAAAAGTAAAATTACAATACGAACAATTGTTTATTTTGCAGCTAGCAAAACCAAATTATTCATGTTATACTTAAAAAAACATATGTACGAAAAAGAGTTGATGCAGAAAAAATATCATGTTGATGATTAAAGGTATTTAGGGTATAATGACCAAAGGATATGGAAGAAATAGGAATATTATAATTAGTGCTGTAGTTTATTTCAGAATAGTCAATACTATTGAAAACAATAAGCGGGAAAGGAAAATTAAATGTTTGAAATAGCTTCAAAATTTGAGCCTACAGGTGACCAGCCAGAGGCAATTGCAAAGCTGGTTGAAGGCGTAAAAAGAGGGGATAGAGAGCAGACCTTGCTGGGTGTAACCGGTTCCGGCAAAACCTTTACCATGGCAAATATCATTGCTCAAGTGCAAAAGCCTACCCTTATTTTAGCGCATAACAAAACCCTTGCGGCTCAGCTGTGCTCCGAATTTCGTGACTTTTTTCCTAACTCGGCTGTTGACTATTTCGTCAGCTATTATGACTATTATCAGCCTGAAGCTTATATTGCTGCCACTGACACTTATATAGAAAAAGATAGCTCAATTAACGAAGAAATAGAAAAATTGCGACATAGCGCAACATCATCTTTGTCAGAGCGACGCGATGTAATAATCGTAGCCAGTGTTTCCTGTATATATACACTGGGCGACCCCATTGATTACCGCAGTATGGTTATTTCTCTGCGTACCGGTATGCAAAAAGAGCGTGATGAACTCACCAAAAAGCTGGTGGAACTGCAGTATGAACGCAATGATATTAATTTTGTGCGTAATAAATTTAGAGTGCGCGGTGATGTTGTAGAAATTTACCCTGCATACTCCAACGATACTGCCATACGGGTAGAATTTTTTGGGGACGAAATAGAACGGATTGGTGAGATTAATACAGTAACCGGAGAGGTCAAGAATTTTATCAGTCATGTTGCCATTTATCCTGCCTCCCACTATATTGTCCCTCGAGAGCGTATTCTGCAGGCTGTGGAGGATATTCGCAAGGAATGTGATGAGCGTGTTAAATTCTTTCGTGAACAAGGCAAATTAATTGAAGCACAGCGCATTGCAGAGCGTGTCAATTACGACATGGAAATGCTCTTAGAGATTGGTTTTTGTCAAGGAATTGAGAATTACTCACGTGTACTTTCCGGACGAGCACCGGGAAGCGTCCCATTCACTCTTTTAGACTATTTCCCAGATGACTTTTTACTATTTATAGATGAATCTCATGTAACAATCCCTCAAGTTAGAGGAATGTACGGCGGCGACCGTTCGCGCAAAGAAAACCTTATTGAGTACGGGTTTCGTTTGCCGTCCGCATTGGATAACCGCCCGTTAAATTTTGATGAGTTTCAGGCAAAGTTAAATCAAATTGTATATGTCAGCGCCACTCCGGGCGTCTATGAAAAAGAGCATAGCACCCAGCTTGTTGAGCAGGTTATTAGGCCAACCGGACTTATTGACCCAGAAATTATGGTGCGGCCTGTTGAGGGGCAAATTGACGACCTAGTTTCGGAAATTAATGAGCGTACAGCGAAAAAAGAAAGAATACTTGTCACTACCTTAACTAAAAAAATGGCAGAGGACCTTACCGAGTACTTAGAAAAAACCGGCATCAAGGTAAGATACCTGCACCATGATGTTGACACCATTGAACGCATGGAGCTTATTCGGGATTTGCGGCTGGGTGAGTATGATGTGCTGGTAGGAATTAACCTGCTGCGTGAAGGTCTTGATATTCCTGAAGTTTCTTTGGTCGCAATTCTGGATGCAGATAAAGAGGGATTTCTTCGTTCTGAAACATCTTTGGTGCAGACAATAGGACGTGCGGCACGTAATGTTAACGGTAAAGTCATTATGTACGCCGACCATGTAACAGACTCCATGGAACGGGCTATTAGTGAGACCTACCGTCGCCGTGAGATTCAACAGAGATACAATGAGGAACATGGTATCGTCCCCCAAAGTATCCAAAAGGAAATTCGGGAGATATTGGAGATTTCCACCACCGAAACCGGTGAGAAAAAGCATAAGGCTGGCAAACGGATGTCTCCAAAAGAAAAGGAAGCACTGATAGCAAAGCTTACTGCAGAGATGCGTAATGCTGCCAAGATACTGGAGTTTGAACATGCAGCGTATTTACGTGATAAAATCAACAAGCTAAAAGCAGAGCAGTGACGATTTATTTGATACTACAGATACCGGAGGAGCATAAGCTTTGGGTAAAGATAAAATCATTATAAAAGGCGCCAGAGAAAACAACCTAAAGAACGTAGACTTGGAATTGCCGCGTGACAAGCTAATTGTCTTTACAGGTCTTTCCGGCTCTGGCAAAACCTCCTTGGCCTTTGACACCATATATGCAGATGGGCAGCGCCGCTACGTTGAAAGCTTATCCTCCTATGCGCGCCAGTTTTTGGGGCAAATGGACAAGCCCGACGTAGACTATATTGAAGGGTTATCTCCTGCAATATCCATTGATCAAAAAACCACTTCAAAAAATCCCCGTTCCACAGTTGGTACTGTAACCGAAATATATGATTATTTGAGATTGCTGTATGCGCGGGTAGGTGTTCCTCATTGTCCCGTTTGCGGACGTCCTATTAAGCAGCAAACCATAGACCAAATTGTAGATAAGGTTCTAGAAATGCCCCAGGGTACACGTATTCAAATATTGGCTCCAGTTGTACGCGGGCGCAAAGGGGAACATCAGAAGGAATTTGAACACGCCCGCCGTGCCGGCTATGTGCGCGTACGTGTAGACGGCAATATGTATGAATTGACCGAAACTATTGGGCTGGAAAAAAACAAAAAACATACGATAGAAATAGTAGTGGACAGGTTGGTGATTAAGGAAGAAATTCGGTCGCGACTGACAGACTCTATTGAAACTGCATCGGGGCTGACAGGTGGGCTTGCCCTTATTGACGTCATAGACGGCGAAGAAATTCTGTTTTCTCAAAACTATTCCTGTCCCGAACACGATATTTCGATTGAGGAACTTACGCCCCGTATGTTCTCCTTTAATAATCCCTATGGTGCATGTGAAAAATGCACCGGTTTGGGAATTTTTCAAAAAGTAGATCCTGATTTGGTATTTACAGACAAAGGCCTCTCCATTGAAGACGGTGCTATACGTGTTTCCGGCTGGAACTACAGTGATGGCGGTATTGCCCAGATGTATTTTCAGGGTCTGGCCAAACAGTATGACATTCCTCTGGATATACCGGTAAAAGATATTCCCCAGGAAAAGCTGGATATCATTTTGTTTGGTACCAAAGGTGAAAAATTTTTGATGCAGCGGGAAAGCGGCACCTGGAAGGGGTCATACCACGCTGACTTTGAGGGCGTTGTCAATAACCTAGAGCGCCGCTATAGAGAAACCAATAGTGAATATGCTCGCTATGAAATCTCTAACTACATGACATCGGTAGAGTGTCCCGATTGTCATGGTGACAGGCTGAAAAAAATTGTTCTTTCGGTAACGGTAGGTGACAAAAATATTTCAGAGCTTTGCAGGCTTTCGGTTCGAGGTGTTTATGACTTTATGGACACTCTGATCTTAAGCCATTCTGAAGAGCTGATTGCAGGGCGCATCATAAAAGAAATCAAGGATCGCTTGGGATTTTTAATCAATGTAGGTTTAGACTATCTTACCTTAGCCAGAGCAGCAGGAACTCTTTCCGGTGGTGAAAGTCAGCGTATTCGCCTTGCCACCCAAATCGGCTCTTCTTTGGTAGGGGTGCTTTATATTTTAGACGAGCCCAGCATCGGTTTGCACCAACGTGACAATGATCGTCTTATAGGAACACTAAAGAGACTGCGTGATATTGGTAATACTGTTATTGTGGTGGAGCATGATGAAGATACCATGTTCGCATCAGATTTTATTGTGGACGTAGGCCCCGGGGCAGGTATCCACGGCGGTGAAATTGTTTTTGCCGGGCCGGTGGATAAGATCCTGACAGACCCAAATTCCATCACAGGACAATATCTGAGCGGAAGAAAAAAAGTCCCTCTGCCTGAGTTCAGAAGACCTGGGAACGGACAGTTTTTGACCGTTGTTGGCGCAACTGAGAATAATTTAAAAAATGTTACGGTCAAATTTCCCCTTGGCTCATTTATAGCAGTTACAGGTGTTTCCGGCTCAGGAAAAAGCTCGCTGGTGAATGAAATTTTATTCAAAGGCTTAAGTGCTGCAATCAATCGTTCCCGCCAGCGCCCGGGAAAGCATAAGGATATTAAAGGTATTGAGTTTCTGGATAAGGTAATTGCCATTGACCAATCACCCATTGGCAGAACACCTCGTTCCAACCCCGCTACCTATACAGGAACCTTTAACGATATTCGCGAAGTATTTGCGGCTACCAATGATGCTAAGCTGAGAGGGTATAAGATAGGTCGTTTCTCTTTTAACATTAAAGGAGGCAGATGTGAAGCTTGTGAAGGCGATGGCATCATTAAAATAGAGATGCACTTTTTGCCCGACGTGTTTGTACCCTGCGAGGTTTGTAAAGGGCAACGGTACAACCGCGAGACACTGGAAGTAAAATATCGTGGCAAAAATATTTACGATGTTTTGGAAATGACAGTTGAAGAGGGTCTTGCGTTTTTTGAAAATCATCCTAAAATTCGCCGTAAGCTCCAAACCTTGTTTGATGTTGGCCTAGGGTATATTAAGATAGGGCAGCCGGCCACCACCTTGTCCGGCGGTGAAGCGCAGAGAGTAAAGTTGGCAACAGAGCTTTCTAAGCGCCCTACGGGTAAAACAGTATATATTCTGGATGAACCCACCACCGGTCTGCATGCTGATGATGTTCACAAGCTCATTGAAGTATTACAGAAATTTGTTGACAATGGCAATACTGTTATCCTTATCGAGCATAATATGGATGTGATTAAAACAGCAGATTATATTATAGACCTTGGGCCGGAAGGCGGGGATAAAGGTGGCGAAATTGTTTGCTGCGGTACCCCGGAAGCAATTGCAGCATGTGATAATTCTTATACTGGTAAGTATTTGAAAAAGTATTTGTAAATTATTGTAGGATGGCTTTACAAAACTATACTAATGTGGTATAGTTTTAGATAAGGACAAGAATTTAAAACGAAAAGGAGAGTTTTGTATGGCAAAATATGTTTGTACTGTTTGCGGGTTCGTATACGATGAAGCAGAGGGTTATGCTGAGGGCGGCATTGCTCCCGGTACCAAGTGGGAAGAGGTTCCCGAAGATTTTGTCTGTCCTCTGTGTGGGGTAGGCAAAGATATGTTTGAAGAAGAATAATTAAATAAAGCAGGTAAGCGGGGCATAGCTATCAGTTAGCTATGCCCGTCGCTGCTGAACAAAGGAGCGGTTTGATATGGCAACAGAAATCAAAAATGGCGTATATTCGGTAGGGACTTTAAACCCTGCTATGCGTACATTTGATATTGTGATGGAAACTGATTATGGCACTTCTTATAACTCTTATTTGGTAAAAGGCACTGAAAAAAATGCCTTGATTGACGTATGCCATTTGTCATTTTTTAATCATTATGTTGCTAACATTCAATCTGTTCTGCCGCTTGAACAAATTGATTATATTATACTGAACCATAATGAACCGGACCACTCAGGTGCTTTGGCGAAGTTGTTGGAAAAAACCGGGTCAATCCCAATTTATACTTCACAGGCAGGCGCTTTGTATGTAAAAAACATTACAAATTTAAAAAATTTGGATATTCATGTAGTCAAAGAGGGTGACACTTTAGAGCTGGGGGGTAAAACCTTGCGTTTTATTCCTGCTCCGTTTCTTCATTGGCCCGACTCTATGTTTACCTATCTGCCTCAGGAGCAATTGGTGTTTACCTGCGACTTTTTGGGATCGCATTATTGTGAACCGTACCTGTTTGATCATGTCATGGCATATCCCCAAAAGTACGAGACTGCACTAAAAGGCTATTATGATGCTATTTTCGGGCCTTTCCCCAAATATGTTGATAATGGTCTTCATAAATTAAAGGCTTTGGATTTTTCAATGGTACTACCAAGCCATGGACCTATTTTAACAAGGGAAAAAAATGGGTGGCTGGACACAGCCATTAGTAGCTATGAACAGTGGTGTATGCCAAAGCAAAAAGATAAAAAGCTTATCCCTGTATTTTATACCAGCGCTTACGGCAATACACGCCGGCTTGCAGAAGCAGTCGCCCAGGGAGTCAGAGATACTGTTGATGCTGACGTGGAAATTTACGATATGATTGAACATGATATGTCTGTTCTTCATGAACTTATAAACCACTGTGACGGGTTTGCAATAGGTACCCCTACCATTAACCGCGATACTGTGCCACCTACCTGGTACCTCCTGGCAGGTGTAGATGCCATCAATTGTATGAAAAAGCCTTGTGTAGTATTTGGTTCCTTTGGCTGGAGCGGTGAGGGTGTTCCCAATGTAATTACCCGCTTAAGCGGACTAAAAATGAACCTTGTGGCAGACGGATTAAAAGTAGCATTTGTACCTACCGAGGATGATCTGGCTAAAGCAAAGGAATTAGGATGTCTCCTTGGCAAAGCGGTAATCGGTTGATAAGATGCATAATAAGGCTGTGTCGGTCTTCTTTGCCGTACGCAGCCTTTGTTTTTTGTTGATAAGTGTCGCTAAAAGTGGTAAAATAATTTAATGCCTCTTAGGCAGCACTAGATAAAGTGCCGCCGGAGAAAAACACCGTCTACTACGGAGGAACTACCTTGCAGAAAAAAGAAAATAATGTGCTGGAATATGCTGCCATGGCGCAGCAAAAGCACTACATGGAAGAAATAAATAAACTGCTGCAAAACAGGGGAGACGGAATCCCCCTTGCCTGCGTGCACAGCTATGGCTGTCAGCAGAATGTTGCCGATGGAGAAAAACTAAAGGGCTTGCTGGCTGAAATGGGCTACGGTTTTACTGAAATACTGGACGATGCGGATTTTGTTATTTATAACACCTGCGCCGTACGAGAAAATGCAGAAAAGCGTGTATTTGGAAATGTGGGTGCATTAAAGCATTACAAAAAACGGCGCCCCGGCATGATTATTGCGCTGGCCGGCTGCATGACCCAGCAACAGCATGTGGCAGATAAGCTGAAAAAAAGCTACCCACATGTTGACATTGTGGTTGGCACCAATGCTTACGGCGAACTTCCCCGTTTAGTTTATGAAAAGCTTGCTTTTGATAAGCGTTATATCAAAACCGGTGAAGAACACGAAAACGCTCCGGTCATAGAAGGAATACCGATTCAGCGTGACGGCAGCTTTAAGGCTTGGGTGCCAGTGATGTACGGCTGCGACAACTTCTGTTCTTACTGCATTGTGCCTTATGTGCGCGGCAGGGAGCGTAGCAGACCTTCGGAACATATTCTTCGGGAAATACAGGAGCTTGCACAGGCGGGGTACAAAGACATTACTTTACTTGGTCAAAACGTAAATTCCTATGGGAAAGGGTTGGAAGAGGATATCGACTTTGCCCGCCTTTTGCGTAAAATCAATGATATTCAGGGCGATTTCCGTGTTCGATTTATGACCTCGCACCCCAAGGATTGCACTCATGAGCTTTTGGATGCAATGGCCGAGTGCAAGAAAGTCTCCAAACATCTTCATTTGCCGGTACAAAGCGGCTCTGACCGTATACTTTCGGCAATGAATCGACACTACACCACACAAAGCTATCTTTCTCTCATTGATTATGCCCGCAGTCGCATGCCTGACCTTGCCATCACCAGCGATATTATTGTAGGTTTTCCCGGAGAAACAAGAGAAGATTTTGATAAAACCCTGGAGCTTATTCAAAAGGTCCGCTATACCTCGCTCTTTACCTTTATTTACTCCAAACGCAGCGGCACCAAAGCGGAAAAGTTGCCAGACCCCATTCCTGCCGAAGAAAAGTCTAAGTGGTTTCGGGAGTTGTTGGCTGTGCAAAATGAAATTGGTGAAGAAATATTAAAAAGCTATGTGGGTAAAACCATGAGAGTATTGCCGGAAGGCATTGGTAAAAACGGAGAAGGAACCTTGACCTGCCGCACCGACAGCAATGTTATTGTAGAGCTTGACGGCGGGCCGGAACTCATTGGGCAATTTGTTTCTACACAAATTGTAGGATCTATGAACTGGGCTCTTAAGGGTAAAACCTTATAAAATGCAAACACTAAAAGTTGAAGAATAGGCACTAACAAATAGTTTGCCTGTGAATCATAGAAGAATTATTTTTGGAGGAATGAGTATATGGATATTATTAAATTGGCAAGAGAGCTTGGCGAACAGCTTCAGCAGAGTGATGAATATGTAGCCTTTAATGCTGCCAAAACAGTGGCTGATGATGATAAGGAGCTGCAGGATTTAATTGGACAATTTAACTTAAAGAAAATCGCTCTTAATAGCGAGGTTCAAAAAGAAGACCGTGATGCTGAAAAGCTGACTGCTCTGAATGAGGAAATCCGCAGCCTGTACAGCACCATTATGCAGCGTCCCAGCATGATTGCTTTTAATACCACCAAAGAAGAATTGGATAAGGTTATCGGCTTTGTACAGCAGATTATTGTGGCAAGCGCAAATGGCGAAGACCCCTACGGTGTTCAGGAAGCCAGCTCTTCCTGCGGGGGCGACTGCTCAGGCTGTTCCGGATGTCACTAAGTGCTCTTTTATAACCACAAAGAAATTTAAAGTCCCCAGGAGGAATTCAGAATGATCACCGTGGATAAAAATAATCTTTCGCCCATGATGCAGCAGTATCTGGACTTAAAAAACAAACATAAGGATCATCTTCTGTTTTTCCGTCTTGGGGATTTTTACGAAATGTTCTTTGATGACGCTCTTTTGGCGTCCAAAGAGCTGGAGCTGACGCTGACAGGCCGTGACTGCGGTTTGGAGGAAAGAGCACCTATGTGCGGTGTTCCTCACCACAGCGTAGAAAACTACATTGCACGTCTGATTAAAAAAGGGTATAAGGTTGCAATTTGTGAGCAGCTGGAAAATCCAGCCCTTGTCAAGGGCATGGTCAAGCGTGATGTGGTCAGGGTGGTAACTCCTGGCACCTTGGTGGAATCCAGCCTTTTGGACGAAGGAAAGAACAACTACATATGCTCGGTTTATTGTGAAAAGGAAGGTGTCGGCCTTTCGTTTGCCGATATTTCCACAGGCGAAATCAACACCACTCAAATTACCGAAAATGATGAAAACAAAATTATTACAGAGCTGGGGAAATTTCAGCCCAATGAAATTATCTTTAATTCTGCCTTTTTAGACAAGACTCTTGTGGCAGAATTTATAAAAGATAAGCTTTGCTGTACCGCTGACCTTTTTGATGATGACAGTTTTGAGCCTCAAGCGGCCCAAGCTACAGTATTGCGCCAATTTGGCTCAAAGAGTTTGATTGATTTGGGGCTGGAGGAACTCCCCTTGGCGGTGGCTTCCCTTGGGGGGCTGCTGGCTTATCTGGCACAAACACAGCGCAGTGGTATGGAGCGCCTGCAAAGTGTTAGCATTTATTCTGAAAAGCAGTATATGCACTTGGATATAACCGCACGGCGAAACCTGGAACTTACCGAAACCATGCGCACGCGGGAAAAGAAAGGCACCTTGCTTTGGGTGCTTGATAAAACCAAAACCTCTATGGGCAAGCGCCTGATAAAAGCGTGGATTGAGCGTCCGCTGCTTTCTGCCGGTATAATTACCCGTAGGCTCAACGCAGTGGAAGAGCTTTGCGGAAACAGCATCCTGCTCAGTGAGGTTACAGCCAATCTTGGCGGCGTTTACGATATGGAACGCTTGATGACCAAAATTGTTTATGGCAATGCTACACCTCGAGACATTACTGCTTTGGGGGCAACGCTTCGGCAGCTACCTGCTGTTAAGGAGCTATTAAGTGAGGTCCGTTGTGATGATTTACAGGAGATATACACAAAAACAGACCCTCTTTACGATGTTTGCGACCTGATTGCTTCTGCTATTGCAGAGGAGCCTCCTATCACCATAAAAGACGGCGGGGTGGTTCGTAAAGGTTATGATGCAGCCTTGGATGATTTAAGATATACCGCTGACCACACCAAGGAAATTATAGCATCCATTGAAAGTTCTGAAAGGGAACGCACCGGTATTAAAAACCTCAAAATAGGCTATAACAAAGTGTTTGGTTATTACATAGAGGTGACCCGTTCCTATATGGATTTGGTTCCGGATACCTATATCCGTAAGCAAACACTGGCCAACTGCGAGCGCTTTATTACCCAGCAATTAAAAGATCTTGAAGCAAAGGTTTTAGGTGCACAGCAGCAAATTATTGAGCTGGAAAGTGCAATTTTCGAGGCTGTTCGTCAAACAATCAGTGCAGAACTTGGCCGTATTCAAACAACTGCAGCAGCCGTTGCTAAGCTGGATGTGTTGTGCAGCCTTGCTACAGTAGCCTTGCGCAACAATTATGTGCGTCCCATTGTTGATGCATCTCATGATATTATTATATCGGATGGCCGCCACCCTGTGGTGGAGGAAATTTTAAGCGGATGTCCGTTTGTTCCCAATGATACCAAGCTGGATAATAATGAAAACCAGATTGCCGTCATTACAGGCCCCAATATGGCAGGTAAGTCAACCTATATGCGACAGGTAGCGCTTATTACCCTTATGGCACAAATCGGCTCTTTTGTACCTGCCAGCTACGCCAAAATAGGTATTGTAGATGCCATCTTTACAAGAGTTGGCGCTTCGGATGACCTTTCTACCGGGCAATCAACTTTTATGGTAGAGATGAGCGAGGTTGCATCCATCTTAAAAAATGCTACCTCCAACAGCCTGCTGATTTTGGATGAAATTGGCCGTGGAACCTCTACTTTTGACGGTATGAGTATTGCCCGTGCTGTAATTGAGTTTATTGCAGATAAAAAGAGGCTTGGCGCTAAAACTCTTTTTGCAACCCATTATCACGAGTTGACTGTATTGGAAGAAACCATTCCCTGCGTTAAAAACTATAATATAGCCGTAAAAAAGAGAGGCGAAGAGATTACCTTTTTGCGTCGAATTTTGCCCGGTGGAGTAGATGACAGCTATGGCATAGAGGTTTCTAAGCTTGCGGGCATCCCTCAATGGATTATCAACCGTGCCTTTGAAGTGCTCAAGGATTTGGAAGCCGGCAGAGCTGTAGAGGACGCTAAAATTTCAACACGTGCAAAAAAGAAGGAAGAGGAAGAAATTCAGCAAACTTTCTTTGTGGATGAAAGCGCCGAATTTGTGAAAAAGCGGCTAAGGGATGTGGATGTAAACACCATGAGCCCCATAGAAGCACTGAATCTTTTATATGAACTAAAAAAAGTGATAAAATAACTAACAGCCATCAGTTTTTAAGAAGCTTTGTTTTTAAAATCACCAAGAGGGAGGTGGCATTTTTGGCCAGAATCAATGTATTGGACAAGCAAACGGCAGAACTCATTGCAGCAGGGGAAGTGATTGAACGACCCTCCTCCATCATCAAAGAGTTGGTGGAAAACGCCATTGATGCCGGAGCCTCTGCAATCACAGTAGAAATACAAAATGGCGGCATCCGCTACCTCAGGGTAACCGACAACGGCTGTGGCATTCTTAGGGAAGATGTACCTAAGGCATTTTTACGCCATGCTACCAGCAAGGTATCCTCCCAGGAAGACTTGTACCAAATTGGAACATTGGGCTTTCGTGGTGAGGCGTTGGCCTCCATTGCAGCGGTGGGCAGGGTAGAATTGCTGACCCGTACTGTAGAAGAAGATTTGGGAACGCGCTACACCATTGCCGGCAGCGAACCGCAAAACTGCGAGGATGCGGGTTGTCCCACTGGTACAACCATCGTTGTACGAGATATCTTTTATAACATTCCCGCAAGAATGAAGTTTTTAAAAAAAGATGTTACCGAAGGCAACGCCATTGCAGCGTTGCTGGACCGTTTGGCATTATCGCATCCGGAGGTATCCTTAAAACTCATTAGAGAAGGGCAGCTAAAACTACATACCCCGGGAGACGGTAAGCTGTTATCTGCCATATATGCCGTATATGGGTCTGATTTTGGTGGCAGCCTCATCCCCGTACAAAGCACCTTGGCAGGAATAAGGGTAGAAGGCTTTGTAACCAAACCCGAAAAAGCCAAAGCCAGCCGCAGTATGGAGCATTTTTTTATTAACGGACGATATATCCGTAGCGGCACAATGTTATCAGCGCTAGAGGAAGCGTATCGCAATAGTATCATGGTTGGAAAATTTCCTGGCTGCGTTCTCAATGTCATTTTGCCCTTTGGCATGGTGGATGTCAATGTGCATCCGGCTAAGCTGGAGGTTAAGCTTTCTGACGAAAAACTTTTATTTGATGCCGTTTATCAGTCTGTAAAAGGTGCATTGACACAGCTTGACCATGTAACCAGCGCCATGGATACCGGCCGTGTTTATACCGCAAAAATGGGGATAAGCGCAGCACAACTGGCACAAAAGCCGTTGGAAGGCAATCAGCTGCGCATGTCTGCCCATGAATACCGAACTTTTCAGCAACAGGAGAAAAAGCCTGAAAAAGTGGCTCAACCAGTCGATATATATACTGTAAAGCAAAAAGACATTACAGGTAAACCTAATGCGTGGGCGGGTAATAGCAACTCCGATATAGCTTCAAAGTATACCAGCCATGTAAAAGATTTAACTGTTGCCTCATCTGCAGCATCCGGTTTGCTTGAGGACAACAGCGCAAGGCTTTTATATCGGTCATCACTCATACAATCCATGAAGCCTCAGGATGATGCACACCCAGAACCCCTGGTAAAAAAAGATGAAGTTACGCCCCAAAAAGCTACCGATATAGACTCTTCTATTTTAAAACAGGCTCCTGTTGACACAGAAAAAAAGATACTGGCAAAAGACACGCCTGCCGCTACACCTTCAGAGGAACCAATCCCCCCTATGAGGCTGATTGGAGAGGTTTTCAAAACCTATATTTTGGCAGAGCAGGGAACAGAACTATTGCTAATTGATAAGCATGCCGCTCACGAACGCATTCTGTTTGAAAAGCTAAAAGAAGCTCACAAAACAAATGGCGATATTCCCCGGCAAACTCTTTTGGCACCCATGCGCATTTCTTTTTCCAAAGATCGTTACGATTGCCTTTTGCAGAACATTTCGTTATTATCGAAAACAGGCTTTGCATTGGAGGATTTTGGTGACGGTTCCATTTTAGTCAGGGAGATTCCTACCGTGATGGGTATGTCAGAGGTGGAGGATATGTTGGAAGAAGCCATAGATAAACTGCAAAAAGGCAATAAACACTTGGACCTGACAATTTATGACGAGTTATTTCACTCTATTGCCTGCAAAGCGGCTGTCAAGGGCGGAAGCTTTACAGGCTTAGAAGAGCGTGAAGAGCTGATTTGCCTGTTGCAGCAGAATAGAAATATTCGAAATTGCCCTCACGGACGTCCGGTCATTGTCTCTATGAAAAAACAAGAGCTGGAGCGGATGTTTGGGCGAATTATTTAGCTAATTTACTGATGTAGGAGGGGAATGTTTTGAAGAAGGATAAGCGCATCCCCCTTTTGGTTATTGTGGGGCCAACAGCTTCCGGTAAAACGAAACTTTCAATTGAATTGGCAAAAGCGTTGAATGGCGAAATTGTTTCTGCAGACTCTATGCAGACTTACCGAACAATGAATATTGGAACTGCCAAGCCAACTGTAGAAGAGCAGCAGGGTATCGAGCATCATCTCATTGATTGTCTGGAACCAAATGAAAGTTTTTCTGTGGCACAATATGCAGATGCGGCACGAAAGATAATAGAAGATATCATTCATCGGGGAAAGCTGCCGATACTAACAGGTGGTACCGGGCTATATGTCAATACTCTAATTGACAACATTAATTTCTCACCGGCACCCTCCGATGAGATACTGAGACAACAACTGAGAGAAAAAGCAAAGCTTGAGGGTAATGGTGCTGTTTTAGAGCTTCTTCGTGAATTTGACCCTCAAACAGCTTCAAGTCTTCACGAAAATAACCTTGGGCGTGTCATTCGGGCCATAGAGGTTTATCAAACAACGGGTATCACCATGTCTGAGCAGGTACGCCGGTCACGAATGATTCCATCGCCTTATGATGTTTGTATACTTGGGTTGGATTATGCCGACCGGCAGGTGCTTTACAATCGGATAGGTCTGCGAGTAGATTTGATGCTTCAAGACGGCCTTTTGGAGGAGGCAAAGCAGGTTTTATCTCAAGAGCTTTCCTCTACAGCTGCCCAAGCCATTGGCTACAAAGAATTAAAAGGTTTTTTCGAGGGTAGTTGTACTCTTGCCGAAGCTGCTGAAAATTTAAAACAGGAAACCCGTCGTTATGCTAAACGGCAATTAACTTGGTTTAGACGAGATAAACGCATTCATTGGATTTATTGTGATAAGGCCGGAAGCTTTGATAAGATTTTTGAAGAAGCCATGAGTATTGTAAATCATTGGAAGCTTTGCCATAAGGAGACGGATAGAACATGAAAAGCAGCGGAATGGTACGCTTTATTTCCTTTGTACTGGTGCTTTTTTTTCTGGTATACGCAGGATGGCAAACCTACCGTTTCTTTTTTGCGGGCTACAAAACAGAAACTGCCGTGGGGTTTGAAGTAGCACGTGCCGTTAATACCCAAGGCATATTAATACGCTCTGAACAGCCTATTGAAAAAAAAATTTCAGGTGTTGTGCATTATACTGTTTCAGAGGGGCAAAAATTTGTATCTAATACTCCATTGGCTATTGTTTATAATTCCAAGGAAGATGTGGCTCAGGCAGATAAATACGACAAGCTTCAGACAGAGAAAGCTTTGCTGGAGCTGGTACAGCGCAGCACGGATGTGGGGCAGATACAGGATGTTGAGCTACTAAGCAGAGATTTGTCGATTGCGCTGAATGAATTAACCAAAAGTGCTGATTATACTGATTTTGGTGCTGTGGATAAGTTAAGGCTTACCATTACCGAAAAGTTTGCAAGGCGGCAGCTGGTAACCGGAGAATTGGATAATTTTACAGAAAGAATTGATGAGCTTACCGGTCAAATGCCGCAAATGCCTGCAGGAGATAAAATTTACTCCAGTCATGTAGGCTATTTTTCAAGATATGTTGATGGCTGTGAAGCTCAGTTTACACCTGAAATGCTGAAAAACTTGGACAGCCAAACACTTACCCAGCTTGCATCACAAGAATACACCACAAGGGAGGATGCTTTTGGTAAGTGCATCACCGATTTTAAATGGTATTACGCCACTGTTATTCCAGAGGAAAATATGAGCTTGTTTAACCCGGGGAGTGCAGTGACACTTACCTTTATCGGAGGTAGCTCGGAACCTGTGTCCGGTACTATTTATTCTGTAACCGAAGAAAAGGATAATAATTGTGCCGTAGTGGTTATTGAAAGCGAGGAGCTAAGTCCAGATGCGGTATCTCGCCGGTCTGCGGCAGTAAAGGTCAGCTTTGATAATTATAAAGGCGTGCGCTTCAGTAAAAAGGCGCTTCGCATTGTAGACGGTAATAAAGGTGTTTATATAAAATCAGGCTATAATATCAGATATCGTTTGGTGGAAATTGTATTTACCGGTAAAGATTATTACCTGAGCCGTATGGAATATAACAGTGAATCATATCTCAATATGTTTGACGAAGTAATTGTAGAGGGGATTGATCTGTATGATGGAAAACCGCTGCAATAGCCAGCAAGTGGAAGATAACCTAAAGAGAATAGGCGAGGAGATGGCCAATGCTGCGCTGCAAAGTCAGCGCAAACCCGCAGATGTCCGGTTGATGGCTGTAACAAAAACAGTTTCTCCTCAGCTAGTTAACACAGCGTTTCATTGTGGGGTGCCTCTTTTTGGAGAAAATCGTGCGCAGGAGCTATGTGAAAAATATGCCAGCTACGAATTTGGCAGCGATAGTATTCATTTTATCGGAACATTACAAACCAATAAGGTGCGTCACATTATAGATAAGGTAAGCTGTATTCAGTCGGTAAACAGCCTGCGTCTGGCAGAAGAAATTAACAAACGCTCGGCAACAATACAAAAAAGCATGGATGTTTTGCTTGAAGTCAATATTGGTAAAGAAGAAAGCAAATCCGGATTAGAAGCCTCAGAAATATACAATATTATAGACAAGGTTTGCAATTTGACTCATTTGCAGGTAAAAGGATTGATGTGTATTCCGCCAATTGGTCAGACGGAGTTGGAAACTGAACGATATTTTGACCAAATGTACAAATTGTTTGTTGACATAAAGCACAAAAAATTAGATAATATCAGTATGGAAATATTATCTATGGGCATGTCGCGCGACTATGCCTGTGCCATCAGGCACGGTGCCAATTTGGTGCGTATAGGCTCAGGGATATTCGGTGCACGAAACCGATAATAAAAATCGGAGGGTCATTCAAATGGGCTTTATGGATAAATTTAAGGGCTTTATGGGGCTTCCGGATGACGAATATCTGGACGAAGAAGACGAAAGCTTTGATGAAATTCCCAAAAAAGAAGAGTATCACGATTATGACTTTGAAGATCACACTGATTTAAGTGATTTTGGCAAAACAACCACACGGTATACTTCCTCAACTACTACACCGCCTGTCGATACCATTGGAAGCTTTTCCGGAATAAATCGTGATAATAAGGTGGTTAACATTCATGCTACCACACAACTTCAGGTTGTGCTTGTAAAACCTGAAAGATTTGAAGATGCGGGAGCAGTTGCTGACCATTTAAATGAAAAAAGAACTGTGGTGCTGAATTTGGAATCCACCAGTAGGGATATTTCCCGCCGCTTGGTAGACTTTTTAAGCGGTGTAGCTTATGCAAACGGAGGGCAAATAAAAAAAGTAGCCAATGCAACTTTTATTATTACCCCCTATAATGTTGGTGTTACGGGAGACTCGTTATTGGACGAGCTGGAAAACAATGGCGTTTATTTCTAATCGTGAGGATCAGCTGCTTATTTCCCGGCTGGATGACTTATGTTTTGCAGTAGAGAAGTATAGAAAGCCCTGTTTTCTGGGTTTTTTGGACGAGCGTCAAAAGGAAATATGTCATGACGCACTAAAGCGAAGAAGGATTTCCTATCATTTTTGGGGCGGTTATGAGGACGCTGAGCGCACCTGTCTGGGTCTCTTTGCAGGTGATATAATAAAAAACGATTTTCCAATAGCCTGCGTGGAGTTAAAGTTTAGGCCAAGCGAACAAATAGGACACAGAGATATCCTTGGTTCCCTCATGGGCCTCAACCTCAAACGAGAGGCCATGGGGGATATTGTTGTAGAAGAAGGGAAAGCGTTACTATTCGTGTCGCCAACTGTTTTGCCGGTAATATTGCTGGAGCTAGACAAAGTGGGTCGATGTGGTGTAAAATGTCGAGAGACGACAGTGGAAGAAATTGTCGTAGAAAGGCGATTTGAGAACATATCCGGAACCATTGCTTCTCTGCGTTTGGATTGTACGGTTGCCTTTTTGGCTCGCTGCTCCCGCACAGATGCTGTTGGGCTTATCCGCACCGGCAAGGTTGCCTTAAATGGTGTTGTACAGGAAGACATCTCTCGGCTTATTGCCGAAGGCTGTAAAATTTCAGTACGAGGGACAGGCAAATTTATTTATGATGGACAGCATGGTACAAGCAAAAAGGACAAATTAAAGGTTTCTTTTAGAAGATACAGCTAGGGGGGTTCATCTATGACAATTCCTGAGAATTTTTTTGATGTGCAGTTTGGCAAGGCTGTTGCCTTTGGATATAAAACCGAAGATGTTGACGAATTTGTTACCCAGGCAATACAGTTGGTGCGTGAACTAGCGGAAGAAAACCGCGTTATGACAGAAAAAATGCGTGTTCTTGCCCAAACG
Source organism: Bacillota bacterium (assembly GCA_023431215.1). Classification (GTDB taxonomy): domain Bacteria; phylum Bacillota; class Clostridia; order Oscillospirales; family Ruminococcaceae; genus Angelakisella. Next base: position 56,121 of record JAEYXR010000052.1, on the reverse strand, counting down.
GTAGAAAAATACCGCGAAGACGAAGAAAGTCTTAGATCTGCACTGATTGGTGCACAAAAGCTGGGAGACAGCATATTAAAAGACTCCCGTAGCAAGGCTGAAATTATTCTGCGGGATGCCACCACCAAGGCAGATCATATTGTAGAAGGTGCCCACAAGCGTCTGGAGATTGAAACCGCAGAGCTGGAACGAGTAAAAGCTGAGGCCAGTTCCTTTAAGGAGGAACTGATTAATATGTATAAAGCGCACATTGGAGCCATCAAGCGTTTACCTTCGGAAGAACTGGAGCGGCGATATGAAGAAAACCACATTGAGGAAGCTGAGGAGGAAGCTGTGCCTGCTGCACCGGTGGCACCGATGAAAAAGGCCGAGCCGGTAGTAGAGCCAGTTGTTGCAGAACCGGTCAAACCCGAAGCTCCTGTAGAGATTAAGGCTATAGACACCCGGTCTGTACAAGCCCAAAAGGCACATGAGGTCAGCCGTCGCCAACCGGCACTGCCTAATATTAAGCTAGATTTAGCAGATGATGATACAGAAGATGACAGCCCCGCGGTTGCAAGTTTTCATAGTAAAGTGGATAAATTGTTTTCCTTTGATGAAGACGAGGATGAAGATGATGAGTTGGAACTCGTATCTACCGCCGGCAGCGACAGCAAGAAAAAGACTATTGTCAGCTCAAAGTTCGGTGTCCTTAAATTTGGAGACTCCTTTGCATTGGAAGATGATTAGTCTTACATGCAGGTAATTGATTTGGTATTTTAACAAGTAATTTTTATATTTTAGGAGAGAAATGGAACATGGCTCAAGATTATAACGCGACATTGAATCTGCCGCAGACCGATTTTCAGATGCGTGCAGGGCTACCCAAGAAAGAGCCGGTAATGCTGGCAGACTGGGAAGAAAATAAGCTGTATGAGCAAATCATAGAGCGCAACGAGGGTAAGCCCCAATATGTGCTGCACGACGGCCCTCCCTATGCCAACGGAAATATTCATTTAGGCACTGCTATGAACAAGGTGCTGAAGGATATTGTGGTTCGCTCTAAAAATATGATGGGTTATCAGTCGCCTTATATCCCCGGGTGGGATACCCACGGGCTGCCCATTGAGCGTAAAGCCATTAAGGAGCTTGGCCTTAACGAAAACTTTACAAAATTGGAACTGCGTCAAAAATGCCGTGAATTTGCCCTGCATTATGTAGATGTTCAGCGTGATGAATTTAAGCGCCTGGGTGTTTTGGCAGACTACGAGCATCCTTATTTAACCCTACAGCCTGAGCTGGAGGCAGAGCAGATTCGTGTATTTGGTACTATGGCCAAAAAAGGTTATATTTATAAGGGCCTAAAGCCTGTTTATTGGTGTACCGATTGCAACACTGCTTTGGCAGAAGCTGAAATTGAATATGCAGAGGACCCCTGCGATTCTATCTACGTCAAGTTTAAGGTAGTGGATGACAAGGGCGTACTTTCTAAGCTGGGCTGTGATGTTTCTAAAACTTATATGGTCATCTGGACCACCACCACCTGGACATTGCCCGGCAACCTGGCCATTTGTGTTGGCCCCAACTACGACTACTGCGCTGTAAAAGCAAACGGCGAGTATTATATCATGGCTCGCGAGCTGGTGGACTCCACCATGCAGGCTGCGGGCATTACCGAGTTTGAAATTTCTGACCTGGTAACCGGCAAGGAATTGGAATATATCACGTATCAGCATCCTTTCCTGGATCGTGTTTCTCCTGTCATTGTGGGCGACCATGTTACTTTGGAAAGCGGTACAGGCTGTGTTCATACTGCTCCTGGACACGGTGTTGAGGACTTTGAGGTATGTGTCAACAATTATCCTGAAATTCCTGTTATTGTGCCCGTGGACAGCAAAGGCGTATTGACCGCAGAAGCAGGTCCCTTTGCCGGTTTGGCTACCGGTGCTGCTAACAAGGCCATTGCAGAACATCTTGAGAAGTCCGGCAGCTTGTTCGCTTTGGAAAAAATCATCCACCAGTATCCTCACTGCTGGCGCTGTAAAGACCCCATCCTGTTCCGCGCCACCGAGCAGTGGTTCTGCTCCATCGACGGCTTCAAAGATGCCGCCCTTAAGGCCATTAAAGGCGTCCAGTGGATTCCCGGCTGGGGTGAAAACAAGATTACCGGCATGGTAGAAAACCGCAGCGACTGGTGCATTTCCCGTCAGCGCAGCTGGGGTGTTCCTATTCCTGTTTTTTACTGCGACGATTGCGGAAAGTATGTTGTAGACGATACCACCATTGAAGCCGTTGCTCAGCTCTTTGCCGAAAAAGGCTCAGATGCTTGGTATAACACTGAAGCAGAGGACATTCTGCCAAAGGGTTATCAGTGTCCTCACTGCGGTGGTAAGCACTTTACCAAAGAAACCGATATCATGGATGTTTGGTTTGACAGCGGTACAACCCATATGGGCGTACTCAATGATAAACGCGGTCTTAAGTGGCCCGCAGATTTGTACCTGGAGGGTAATGACCAGTATCGCGGCTGGTTCCAGTCTTCTCTGCTGACAGCTGTTGCTGCCCGTGGTGAGGCTCCGTATAAGGCTGTCTGCACCCACGGTTGGGTAGTGGATGGCGAAGGCCGCAAGCAGTCCAAGTCTTTGGGCAATGTCAATGCTCCTGATGATATCATCAAGGATTACGGTGCAGACATCCTGCGTCTTTGGGTGGCTTCCTCTGATTATCACTCCGACGTACGCGTATCCTTTGATTATATCAAGCAGCTCTCCGAGGGTTACCGTAAAATCCGCAATACTGCCCGCTACATCTTAGGCAATATCAGTGACTTCAATCCCGATACCGACAGCGTACCCTATGCGGAAATGCCGGAAATTGACCGTTGGGCAGTGGCTCGTATGGAGCAGCTGCTGGAGAAGTCTATCAAGGCCTATAACGATTTCGACTTCTATCTCATTTACCATGCAGTGCACAATTTCTGCTCTGTTGATATGTCCAGCTTCTATCTTGATGTGCTGAAGGATCGCCTATATGTAGAGAAAAAGGAAAGCAAGGAGCGCCGCAGCGCCCAAACTGCCATCTATGTCATTCTGCGTCAGCTGACCCTAATGCTGGCTCCCATACTGCCCTTTACCGCCGAGGAAATTTGGCAATATATCCCTGAGAGCAAGGAGTATCAAAAGTCTTCTGTTATGCTCAATGATATGCCTAAACCTGAAGCAGGACTGGCTACTGAAGAATTTATGGCAAAGTGGGATCGTATTCACGCTATCCGTGATGATGTAAACAAGGCACTGGAGCTAGCCCGCGCCAATAAGATCATCGGTAAGTCTCTGGAAGCAAAAGTAATTCTCCATGCTGATGCAGATACCTTTACGTTTGTTAAAAACATTGAGGCAGACCTGTCTACCATCTTCATTGTTTCTGCTGTAGAAGTAGTAGAGGGCGGCGAAGGTGCTGTTCACGGTGAATTGGAAGGGTTGTCTGTGGATGTGGAGACTGCCCAGGGCGGAAAGTGCGAGCGTTGCTGGATTTATAGCGATACTGTGGGTCAGGATGAGAAACATCCTACCCTGTGCAAGCGCTGCGCTGATATTATGGGGTAATTGTTTGGCTGCAAGCTTTTCATAATGCCCCCTGTTATTCACATCGGAATGTGGTATTACCAAATACCGCATTCCGATGTTGTACATTCAACAAAAATATTTATTTGATAAACGGAGAAATGCAATGATACTATCCGCTGTCACACTTGGTTCGGCAGCACTGCTGGTGCTTGTGGACTTTTTTATTAAAAAGTGGGCGGTTGCTGTATTGCAGCCTGTCACACAAATAGACATCATTCCTGATGTGCTCAGTCTTTATTATCATCAAAATTATGGGGCAGCCTGGGGTATTCTACAGGGAAGACGAGGTTTTCTACTTCTGGTAACTGCCATTGTACTGGGTGCTTTGGTGGTTGGTGTACTATTACAGAAGTTTAAAGGCAAGCTGGTGCTTACATCAATGGCGCTTATTATTGGCGGTGGTGTAGGCAACCTGGTAGATCGATTCTTCAATCCCGGAGGCTTTGTCGTAGATTATATCTATTTTGAACCCATTAATTTTCCTATCTTTAATTTTGCAGATTGCTGTGTTGTTGTAGGGACATTTTTGCTTGCTTACTATATTATTTTTTTAGAAGGCAAAGAAAAATCTGTACTACAAACTGAACCGCAGAGTAAAAACAGGGAAGAGGAAGCATGAAAGAATATTGTCTGACTGTACCTGAGGAAGCAGATGGCTTGCGCATAGATAAGGCAATTACCCAGATGCTGCCGGAGCTTAGCCGCTCGGCAGTACAGACCATTTGCAAAAATGGCGGCATTACAATTGGTGATAAAGCCGTAGACAAAAGCCGCCAGGTGCGCACCGGAGAGCAAATCGTTGTCTTATCTCCCGACCCGGTTGCCATGGATGCAGTTGCTGAAGAAATTCCTCTTGAAATCGTCTATGAAGATGAGCATCTGCTGGTTGTCAATAAACCAAAGGGTATGGTGGTTCACCCGGCAGCAGGCAATTACAACGGTACTATGGTAAATGCTTTACTGCACCACTGCGGAGGATCTTTATCCGGCATCGGGGGAGTCATCCGCCCGGGTATTGTACACCGCATTGACAAAGACACCAGTGGGCTGCTGATTGTATCAAAAAATGATGCTGCCCATCAGGGACTTGCCGCTCAAATTAAAGAGCACAGCTTTCCACGGGAATATGCCGCGGTGGTGCACGGACACTTTAAAGAAAATACCTTTACTGTAGATGCACCCATTGGCCGTAGCCCTAACGACCGTAAAAAAATGTGCGTTACCGACCGAAATTCCCGTAATGCGGTGACCCATGTTGAGGTTTTAGAGGAATATCCCGGGTTTTCTTATGTAAAATGCCGTTTGGAAACAGGCCGAACACATCAAATCAGAGTGCACATGGCATATATGGGGCACCCTGTTGCAGGCGATCGTGTCTATGGGCCTAAAAAAAGTGCCATAGATACCGATGGGCAATGCCTGCACGCACGTACCATTGGTTTTGAACATCCCGCATCCGGACAATGGATGGAATTTACCTCGGAGCTCCCGCCTTATTTTAAGGCGCTTTTGCAAAGAATTGCAAAATAAATAGCTGCTGACCCGAGAGACTGGCAGCGAAGATTTATCCAGAAACTGCGGGGGCGTAGTTTCTGGATAAATAATGTTACAGGCAGTTTGCCAAGGAGCTTTTGGTAATCTGCAAAAAAGCTTAGGAGGAAAGGCTTAATGAACGCACAAGAAAAGAAGACTTTGCAGCGTACCGCCAATCAGGTGCGCAAAGGTGTGGTGGAAGCGGTTTTTGCCGCACAGTCAGGTCATCCCGGTGGGTCTCTGTCTATTGCAGACATCATGACTTATCTGTATGAAAAAGAACTGAGAGTGGATGTTAAAAATCCCCATTGGGAGGATCGTGACCGCTTGGTCCTATCCAAAGGACACGTTTGTCCTGCTCTTTACTCTGCTATGGCAATTAAGGGCTTTTTGCCCTTTGAGGAATTAAAAACCTTTCGCCGGGTTGGTTCACGCCTCCAGGGGCACCCCGATTTAAACAAACTGCCCGGAGTAGACTTTTCTGCCGGCTCCCTTGGACAGGGAATGTCTGCCGCTGTTGGTATGGCACTTATGGGTAAGCTTGGCAAAAAAGATTACCGAACCTATGCTATTCTTGGTGACGGAGAGCTTCAGGAAGGACAGGTTTGGGAGTCTGCCATGTTTGCAGCCCATTATGGCCTGGATAATCTCTGCTACATAATAGACAACAACGGGCTGCAAATTGACGGCAGCTTGGACGATGTCTGCTCTCCTTATCCCATTGATGAAAAATTTGCTGCCTTTGGTTTTGAGGTTATTTGTATAGACGGTCATGACTTTGATGCCATTGAAGCTGCTTTTCAAAAGGCAAAAACCATATCAGGAAAGCCCACTGCCATCATAGCCAAAACCACAAAGGGCAAAGGGGTTTCTTTTATGGAAGATAAAGCTTCCTGGCACGGCAGCGCTCCCAATGCCGAGCAATATGCATGTGCGATGGAAGAAATAGCCAAGCTGGATGAAGCATTAGCTGGATAAGGAGTGTGCAGAAGATGTCTGAAATGATGAAAAAAGCAACTAGAGATAGCTACGGGGAGTCTTTGGTTATGCTTGCCCAAACAAACGAAAAAGTGATTGTATTTGATGCAGACCTTGCTGCAGCCACCAAAACCGGTATGTTCAAAAAGGCCTGCCCCGAGCGCTTTTTTGATTGCGGTATTGCAGAAGGCAATATGACCGTTGTGGCTGCCGGTGCTTCTACCTGTGGATATATCCCTTTTGTCAGCACTTTTGCCATGTTTGCAGCCGGTCGCGCCTACGAAATGGTTCGTAATTCCATTGGGTATCCTCACCTCAATGTAAAAATTGGCGCTACCCATGCCGGTGTATCGGTAGGTGAAGACGGTGCTACCCATCAGTGTAATGAAGACATTGCCTTGATGCGTGAAATTCCCGGAATGGTCATTATCAATCCTGCCGATGATGTGGAAGCAAAGGCCGCTGTTGCTGCTGCGGTTGAGTATGTCGGTCCTGTCTATATGCGCTTTGGTCGCTTGGCAGCACCTGTTTTTAACGATGCTGCATCCTACAAATTTGAGCTTGGCAAGGGCGTAACACTGTGTGATGGTACAGATGTTACCATTATCGCCACCGGCATTACAGTTTATGAAGCTGTTTTGGCTTCTGAGACACTGAGCAAAGAGGGCATCTCCGCAAGAGTGATTAATATCCATACCATTAAGCCCATTGATAAAGAACTGCTGATAAAAGCAGCAAAGGAAACCGGTGTGCTGGTAACTGTAGAGGAACATTCCATCATTGGTGGTTTGGGCAGCGCGGTACTGGAGGCAATTTCTGAGGAATATCCTGTCCCTGTTGTACGTATAGGTGTCAAAGATGAATTTGGCCACAGCGGTAAAGGGGCTGAGCTACTGCAGGAATTTGGCTTGTGTGCAGATAATATTATTGCTGAAACCAAGCGAGCATTGACATTAAAAAATAATTAATAATATATAGAAAACGACAGGATTTGCTGCTCTGCAAATCCTGTCGTTTTTCGTATTTATCAATTTTTCTACTTGCACATACCGCATTTTGTCCCACTCATATATTATACAAGTATGCAGAGAAAGCCATATCACTGCTTATGATATGGAAAGAACATAGATTCTAAGCAAATATAGTTAGGATGCAGTATTATTCTATATACACATTCTCTTCTTATGTGTCTATAAAGACTGCATCGGTCCACGCAACTAAAATACAAACCCCAAACTACAATAGTATGGAAATAACGTGAGACAAAGGAGAAATTGCGGATGAGAGGGAAAAAAAGAATTTATTTTTTGACCATGGGCTTTGCTTTGGCAGCGGCTGTTTTATTTTGTGGCTGGCTGACCGATACCTTATATATTGCAACAATGCAGACAACCGCAGCAGTTAATCGGCCAAAAATAGTCTTAGACGCCGGTCATGGGGGTATGGACGGAGGAGCAACCGGCAATGGTATCACGGAAAAAGACATTAATCTTAGTCTGACTAACAAAACAAAAACGCTCTGTACACTATTCGGTTTTGATGTAATAATGACCCGTGAAGAAGATGTCTCTATTCACGATGAAAGTAAAAAATCTATACGTTCACAAAAAAACTCCGATTTACATAATCGACTAGAAATTATGCAGCAACCGGGGCTTTGTGCTGTGGTCAGTATCCATCTTAATAAATTCCAACAATCTGCAGTGCATGGAGCCCAAATTTTTTATTCTCCACATTTACCACAAAGCAAAGAACTTGCACAAATGCTGCAGGATAATATTCGAGCATATATTCAAAATGATAATAACCGTAAAATCAAAAAAGCTGACAGCACCTTGTTTTTGCTGTATAATAATAAGACAAACCCCGCCGTACTGGCAGAGTGTGGTTTTTTGTCAAATCCGGGAGAAGCAGCGCTGCTGAAAACTGAAGAATATCAGGATAAGCTGGCCATGACTATTTGCTACTCCCTTATGAAGTTTCAAAACCGGGAAGAAGGAATAATTGGTGGCAGTGAGCAAGGTCAAAAATAAAACTGTATTTGTTTGTACCGAATGCGGCAGTGAAAGCGCCAAATGGCAGGGGCGTTGTCCCGACTGTGACAATTGGAACACCTTTGTAGAAGAAAGCAGAATTACAGGGGGTGCCACAGCATCTGGTAAAACGGCTGTGGCAGCTGCTGCACCGGCAAAAGCACACCGCTTGCATGAGGTTACCGCAGATGAATCTCAGCGGTATAAAACTGGATTAAAAGAGTTGGACAGAGTATTGGGTGGAGGAATTGTACCTGGTGCTGCTGTGTTGGTATGTGGTGACCCGGGCATTGGTAAGTCTACCATTCTGCTACAAATGTGCCGTACCATCAATCATGAACTAACCATTCTTTATGTTTCTGGTGAAGAAAGTATGAGGCAGGTAAAGCTTCGGGCTAACCGCCTGGGTGTATCTGGCCACAATATTGTAATTACGGCATCTACGGATGTGGAACAAATTGTAGAGACTATCCGAGAACAAAAGCCAGATATTGTCATTGTAGATTCTATTCAGACATTGTCCGCTGCAAATATTTCCTCATCATCCGGTAGCGTCAGCCAGGTAAGAGAGTGCACTCAGCTTTTAATGATAGCCTGCAAGGGTATGGAAATTCCTATTTTTATTGTGGGTCATGTGAATAAAGACGGCAATATTGCAGGGCCAAAGGTACTGGAGCATATGGTAGACACCGTCCTGTATTTTGAAGGTGACCGCAACCTTAGCTACCGAATTCTACGTTCCATTAAAAATAGATTTGGCTCTACCAACGAAATTGGTGTATTTGAAATGAGCGGAGAAGGGCTGCAAGAGGTAGAAAACCCCTCCGAAATGTTATTAAACGGCAGGCCTCTTGGGGTATCGGGCACTTGTATCACCAGCCTGATGGAAGGTACACGCCCTCTGCTGCTGGAAGTACAGGCGCTGGTATCCAAAAGTAGCCTGGGAACTCCCAGGCGGGTTTCCACTGGTTTTGACTACAACAGGGCAGGGCTTTTAATTGCCGTATTGGAAAAGCGCGGTGGATTTTTTATGGGTAACCTAGATGTGTTTATCAACGTAGCTGGAGGAATGCGCATTGACGAACCTGCAGCAGATTTGGCCGTTAGCCTGGCGTTGGTGTCTAATCTTATTGACAAGCCGATACCCTCTAGGTTGATTGCATTGGGGGAGGTTGGCCTTGCCGGTGAAGTTCGCTCATGTTCTCAAATAACCCAGAGGGTAGGGGAGGGGTATCGGTTGGGCTTTGATACCTTTATTTTGCCCAAAAGCAACATGAAGCTATTGGATTTATCCCAATATCCTCAGGCTGCTTTTTACGGTGTTTCTAATATTTCCGAAGCTTTTGGAGTCATCCGTAAAAAGGAATGATGCCCCTTTACCTTACACAAGCAAAAGAGGCATCCCATTCAAGATAGGTCATTACTTAATTCTTGTTTTTTATTTTTTACATTGGTCTCAAAGTAGATGCAGCCTCCCTGATGCTCTGAAGAAGATTTAGGAATTTTATCAATTTTGTTTAAATTGCAATATCCGTCCGCTTGATGAACACATTGCTCTGAGCAGGGAATTAAACTTAACACACACCATCTCTCCTCACTGCTTATCTTAAAGCATCATGACTTTTGGGTCATGATGCTTTTTTGTGCGCAAGATGATTATTGATTTGTTTAACAATCGCTGGCTGCGCCCACTTTTATTCTGGTGTAATTTCGTTGGAATATACCTAATAAAAGATTTGATTTGCTCTCATAATCTCCAGAGCTTTTGATACAATAAAACTGATGACACAATGGGTTGGAGGAATTTGCAATGGTGAAAAAAATTTTTGTTTTACTGCTTGTTTCGGTAATGATTTTAGGAGTTGGATTATTACCGGAAATTATTTTGGGTACAATGCCACGGGTAACAGTGGTAACACCCCAAGTAAAAGAATATACTCCAACAGTTAAATGTAACGGTACAGTAAAAACTGTTCGTGCGTACGAACTGTTATCTTCGGGCTTATATGAAATTGTTACAGTTTATGTTGAATCCGGAACCATGGTAAGCAGGGGAGAGCCCTTGGCACTGTTAAGAAGCGCTGAGGATGCCCCGTTTTTTGTGCGTCAGGTTCGTGAAGGGCAAGAAAGTTCAAACTTAGATCAGTTGGCAGGTTTGGCAAGTAAGTATGGGATGTCTGCAGCAGAACTAACTAAAATGACACAAACCACACAAGGGCAGGAAGCCATTGAGCTGCTCACCGAAAGCGCTGAGGAAGTTACCGTAACCTCTCCCATCAGTGGTGTTGTTTTGGATGACCTTCCAGAGGAAGGAACGGTTGTAACACAAGGAATTTCTCTTTGTAAAATTCAAGACCGTAGCAGTTTTTTGGTAACTGCGCAAATAAGTGAGCGTGATGTAGAAAAAGTATCTGTAGGAAATTCTGCAGTCATTACAGGCCAGGGTTTAGGTAAAACCAGTTGTTCCGGGGTAGTAGAACGTATCAGCACAACTGCAGAAAAAGTATTAAATGGAACAGCCTACGAAACCGTTGTTACAGCAGATATTCGTATTACCGATTTCCCGGAGAATCTTCGGCCGGGTTATGATGTAAAGGTAACAATTACAACAGGTGAAGAACGTCAAATGGTTCTCTTACCCTATGAAGCAGTAGGTCAGGACAGCAGTAATCAGGAATTTGTTTGGATATCGAAAAATGGTAACGTTGAACAAAGAAAAATTATCACAGGATTGGAGCTTGCAGAGGGAATTGAAATACTGGAAGGAATAAATCCCGGAGAAGCCATTGCCGTGATGGGTACGGGAGTGGGAGAAAAAGCACCCAAAATATTTTTGGTGAAAGAGGAATGAGCCTTGCTGGATAGCTTTTGTTATGCATATAAGCATTTAATAAGAAAAAAGATGCAGATGATGCTTACTGTTGGTGGCATTGCCATTGGAGTATATTCTGTCATGATAATAGCTTCCATTGGTATGACAGGACAAGCAATCATCAATCAGGAGCTTAGAAAGCTGGGGTTTGACTGTATTACGGTTTCAGCTTCTGATAAAGAGCTCAGCAAGCTGGATGATGAGGCGCTGAATGAGCTTCGCACCATGGAAGAGGTGGAGATGGCAGCTCCACTGATGACCGATTTTGCGCAGGTAGTAATGCGTGAATATATCGGCAGTGCTGTGGTTTGTGGTATTGATGAAAATGCTGTGGGTATTATGGAAATAACTCTAAAAAACGGCAGACTGCTTCGGCAAAGTGATATTACTTCTGCCTCACCGGTTTGTCTTGTAGATGATACCTTGGCACAGGCATATTATAAACGTGATAATATTGTAGGTAAAATGCTCACCCTCAATATCAATGGTGTCACGCAGGAGTTGGAAATTGTAGGGATAGTAAGTTCAGACCAAAGTGCCATAAAAAACATAGCCGGTGATTATGTGCCGGCTTTTGTGTACATTCCTTATACAGTTCATCAATTTATTGGTAAGCAGACAACCGTAGATCAGGTGTTTGTGCGAGTAACCAGTGAAGAAGATACTGCAGCGGCAGGCACGACCATAACTGACCGTTTAAGCCTCTTGGCAGGATACCGTAATTTATATCACTTTGAAGACTTAGCGGTACAAAAGGACAGAATCAACTCCATTATTCAGTCCGTAACATGGGTGTTGACCGCCATCGGAGCGGTATCACTGGTGGTATCAGGACTAAGCATTATGACAATTATGATTGTCTCGGTTCATGATAGAACTCGTGAAATAGGGATAAAAAAAGCCATTGGCGCCAAAAAGAGCAATATTTTAATGGAGTTTTTGCTAGAATCATCGCTGATGGCATTGGCGGGTAGTATCATTGGTACTTTGGCCTGCATTGCTACAGCAGTCGCTATCTATTCTGTTTCCGGTATCATCTTTGTCCTCGACCCACTCTTGCTTCTGGAAATTAACTTGTTTTCTTGCGCAGTTGGTGTTATATTTGGTGTATATCCAGCCAAATTGGCTGCCCGTTTACGACCTGTAGACGCACTACGTTATGAATAAGTGGGGGAGAGACTCATTAAACATCAACCGGTAACGTTGGCCAATGTGCCCCAATCAAAGGTTATATCATGTGCTGTATCCGCCGATGCAGCCAATGTTATTTGTGCACTGAAAGATAGAAATATTCAGGTTGTTCCTGTGACAAGATGTACACATCTTGCGAAGCCTGTTGCAAGTCATGCAGATATGCAGCTTTGTTATGTGGGTAATGGAAGGGCTTTTGTTGCGCAAGAAGCAATTGCGTTACAGCCTAAGTTGCAAGAACTGGGAATAACCGCACAAATAATTCAAAAGCCTTTGACTGCAATATATCCTCACGACATATTGCTTAATTGCTTGTTTTTAAACCAGCACTGTTTTGGCCTGCAAAGCAATGTGGCGCAAGAAATACTTGATTTTTGCAAAGATCACTCAATAGAATTTTTAAACTGCAAGCAGGGCTATACAAGGTGTTCGGTAGCGGTAGCAGGGGATAACCTTACAATAACCGCTGACCGCGCCTTACATAAAATCCTGATGTCTCACCAAATAGAATGTCTTTTAATAGAACCTGGTGGTATAAGCTTACCGGGATATTCTACCGGCTTTATTGGCGGTTGTTGTGGGTTAATTGACAATAATCTATTGGCGTTTGCAGGTGATTTAAAAAACTATGTTCAAGGCGAAAAAATTATAGAGTTTTTAAATCGGCATCAGGTTAAATATGAATGTTTGCATTCTGGCAATCTTACTGATGTCGGTGGAATTATTCCATTATCATGTGCAAATTTAGAATTGATTTAAGAAAGAGTATATGTTATAATTTTTATATCTTATTTCGCTAAATACAAAGTTCTAGTACAAAAAATCCCCCTGCACTTTTGGTAGTGTGGGGGTCTTTTTTATGCCCTTGGGTATGGTTTTCTTTCGTTGGTAAGTCCTAGTATATAGTCTGTTGAAGTGCTATAAATTTGTGCTATGGCTATTAGGTGATGTAGGGGTAATAAGTTTGCTCCTCTTTCGTATCTTGAGTAAACGTTTTGTTTTATGTTTAGTTTTTCTGCTATTTGAAGTTGAGTAAGGTCGCTATCTTCTCTTAGTTCTCTTATTCTCTCTTTGTATGTTTTCAAGTAAAAAACCTCCTTATTTTTGTTGCATCATCTGAATTTTAACATAGCACACATGTGTACTATTGATTTCTGTCCACATGTGTGCTATTCTTTATCTGTCGGTAGTCCACATGTGGACTAAATTATAGTAACGCCAAGAGCGGTAAAGGAGAAAAATAGTATGGTTAAGTTTTTAGGTGTTCAAAAGGTTCAGGCAGATATTGTAGATAAGCAGACAGGGGAACAGGTTCACATTGATGGTTTTAACCTATGGTTTAGTGAACCGAATACATACATTGGTTGTATCGGTTACAAGCCTTTCAAGAAATTTATGAATCCAACTTCCTATGAAAATCTTGTTTCTAGCCTTGGAGGGGTTAAGGTTCTTGAATCCTATGTAAATAAAGATTGCACTGTAATCTTTAACCAGTATGGAAAGATTCAAGATATTCTATTCAAGTAATTTTATTTGTTAAAGGGGTGTAACTACTATGAAAAAGGTATTTGCCTTGATTGTAGCGGTTGCACTCCTTTTTATTATGTCGATTCCTGCCTATGCCGTTGATGAGTTGCCTGTTGGTGCGTCTGACCTGCCCATGATGATGAGCAGAGGAGCTGTGTATCATAGTGGAAATTTGTATGCCGGGGATGTTGCTCAGAGTATACAAGCTGTAACGCTTTTTCCATCTAATTCTGAATTATTATCTTCCAGTACTTCTTATAATTTTGGTTCTAGTGTTGGTACTAATTTATGTTTTTATGGTGAAAATTATCGTTTTGGTAGTTTTGTTAATTCTTTAAAGTATACTTTTAATTTTTCTATTGAATCTCCTACTTCGGCTAGTTCTGTTAATCTGATTTTTATTAATTCCTATGGAACTCTTATGAAAGTTCCTGTTTCAGATTTTCAATTTATTAATGGGTCTATGGTTGGTTCTGTTGATTTCATTTTAAATGAAACTGGTTTTGGTATTCATGCTTTACAATTTTTATTTTCTGATGCTGTTGGTAATACTAACACTGATTTTAAGATAAATGAAATGTCTATATGTGTAGCTGATTCTGATAATTCAGTTAATGTTACTTCATATAAGGGTACGTATTTTACTGGTTCTACTCCAACAACTAAAACTTATAATTTAAATTCATTTGTATCTGTTCCTACTAATGACCCTGGTTTGGATTTTAATAGTTTTGAGGTTGTTCCAATTGTTACTTTAAAGTCTGATATGTTATATTATTATGATTTTTCTGCTAATGTATCAGATGATTGGTTTGTTGCATTTATTGCAAAAAATGGTACTGATATAAAAAGTACTTATTATTCTACTGTAGATGGTAATCTTTTTAGGATATCTGGATTTATAGATACTTCTGAATACGGTGTAACAAATCCATTATTGTTTAAATTGCATTATTATTCTGGTGTGGAAGGTGTAGGTTCTTATTTTGCATTAAATTCCTGTAAATTTATTCCGGTGTCTGAATTATCTTCTAATCCTAGTAATGTTTTTGGTGATTTTGGATTAGCTTCTTTTATTGGTTCATGGTTTGATAAATTCATGTCTTATTTTAAGTCGCAGGAAGATAAGTCTGAAACTGACTATGACCAGTCTTATAACCCCGGTGTAGATGATGCTATAGGTTCGGCAGGTTCACAGGTTGATCAGATAGAGCAGGCAGAGGGTCAAATATGGAATGATTTAGATACTTCAATGGGTGAAATAGATGTAGGTTCTGTGTCTATTCCATCTTCTATATTGGGTTCTATGATGTGGATAAACAATATATGGACTTCCTGTTTTAACCTCTTGCCGTCAGATTGGCAGTTTCTAATCACTTTCCCAATGTTTTTAGGTATAGCATTGGTTATCATTGGTCGTGCTGGACAGGCGGTTATATCGGCTGATAGGCGTATGAGCAGGACGCATGATAAAGGTGGTGTAGATAAAGGTGCTTGAATGGTTGTCACAGATAGGTGATTTTCTACTACTGATTGTCAATGTAGTAATTACGTTTCTTTCTTCTACTGTAAAGCTTCTAACAATGATACCTCAGTGGCTTTCGTTTCTGCATTTGGGTACTGCATCATTGCCGGGTATTATTGCCCCTTTTATTATTTGTGGTATTACTTTAACTGCTGTTTTGCTGATATTGGGGAGACATTGATATGACAGAGATGATTACATATTTCATTGGTAAGTTAGGCTTATTTTTTTCATGGCTTGGTTCATTGGTTATCGTTGAGGGCGTAACTATACTTAGTTTTTTAGGTGCTATATTCTTAATTTTTATGCTTATTCGTAACTTGTTACTTCGTGGAAAATAGGGGAGGGGAGAGGTTGAAACGTGTCTTTGCGTTATTGGTTGCGGTCTTTTTATTGGTGGTTCCGGTCTATGCTGTTCCGGTGGATGATGTCCCCATCGGTTTATCGAATATTGAGGAAGCTCCGTTGGTTCCCGGTGAACCTGTGCCGGAGGGTGAGTTGGATATTTCTGGGGGTGTCACTCTCTATGCTGATACTGTGGTGCTTTCAGAAGTTCCCAGTACTTATGCAATAACAAGTAGTCCTATCGCCGGTGGTTGCTTTATGGAGGTTTCTAGTAGCATTGGTGATATGAAAATATATGTTCCTGCAAATTATCAGTATGGCACATTTAGTTATTTTAACGGTGGTAATGTGTGCGGTATTATTTCATCTACTATAACCGGTTATGGCTTTAAGGGTTCAACGGTTTATCAAATAAGGTTTGCGCCTTTTTCCGACCCACAGTATAGGCTCTATGATTCTAGTTATTCTTATACTGACTTTTCAATTACTGATGTAATAGCTACAAATGTGCAAATTCTTTCATCTGATGATGAATTGCCATTATATCCAGATTCTGAACAGCTCCAGCTTATTATCATTGCTTTGTTAGGGGGTGTATTTGTATGTCGATTATTGAAGCGATAACAGACCTTATTGGTACACCACCGCCCGGCTATGACATTGTTGTATGGGTAGTAGCCAGTATGATTTTAATTTATCTCTTGTCCTGTGCTTTCTCTATCGTTGGTTCGATTATCAATTGGATAGGGGGCAAGTAAATGTCTGCTTTTTTATCTGGTTTGGATTCTGCATGGACATTCCTTTTACAGGTGATGTCTTTGGTTTTTAATCTTTATACAAAAGAACCTGTGTTCATGTCTGTATTTACGCTTTGGATTCTCGACCGTGTTTTTGGTATCTTTGACCTTATCAAAGGTTAGATAATATATATTTTAAAATGATTGGAGGTTTTTGAATGGCTGCTCTGCTTGCTGATTTGTCTACTGTTGTAACGTCTATTTTTGGTTGGGTTACCACAATTGCAGGAACTATTACAGATACTCCTTTGCTTCTGCTGACTACTGGTTTTCTGGTTCTTGGCGGTGCAATCGGTATCTTCGGTCGTTTGCTTTCTCGTAATTAAGGAGGTTTATTGTTATGGAGGTTACACCTATGGAAGCATTACTTACTAATCTAGGTCTTGTTGTAACCCAGGTATTTACTTGGGTTGGTACTATTGCCAGTACTATCGCCGGTACTCCTTTGCTCCTGCTGACTACTGGTTTTCTGGTTCTTGGCGGTGCAATTGGTATTTTCGGTCGTTTGCTTTCTCGCAATTAACGGCTGTGAAGAATGCCCCTGCCGTTAGCTTCAGCACGGCAGGGGCATTTCTCTCTGTATGGAGGTTTTTATATGAGTTCTTTTATTATTTCCTTGTTGGATTTATGTTTAATTCCTTTTCGCTCTACTGGTAATTTGATTGTATTTATTCCTGTTTGTTCAATTACTATTGTTTTTTTATTTGGTTTTCTTCGTCAGCTTATGAGGAGGTAGGGAAGTGCTTACTGTTTTAAAAATAATGTTTGTTGTTCTTATTTTAATGGCTACATATCATTTTGCTACTGTAAAATATCTGAATCCTTATAAGCTCACTATGATATTTGGTAAAAAAGGTTCTGGTAAAACGACTTTACTTACTAAGCTTGCTTTAGAGTATCAGAAGAAGAATATTCCTGTTTATTCTACAGAGGAGATCCCGGGTTGTTTTCGTATTACTCCAGAGGATATAGGATATACAGAGTTTCCAAGAAATTCTGTAATTCTCATAGATGAGGTAGGCATGGTTTGGGATAATCGTAACTTTAAAAATTTCGATACCAAAGTAAGAGATTGGTTTAAGCTTCAAAGGCATCGAAAAATTAGAGTATTTCTTTTTAGCCAGACTTTTGATGTAGATAAGAAGATAAGAGACCTTACCGATGAAATGTACCTTGTAGAGAAGAAATTCAGGGTATTCAGCTATTCTAAACGGATATTAAAACGTACTGTACTGAATAAATCGTCTGCTGAATCTCCTTCAAAGTTAGATGAAGATTTGGTATTTGATTCTTTGTTGCTGTTTTGGGCAGGTTCAAGGAAGTTTACTTTTATTCCTAAGTATACTAAGTATTTCAATAGCTTTGAATGTGAGCCACTCACAGAACGTGAGTTTGAGCAGTGTCCTTTTTATGTCCCAGTAAAAACTAGGAAAGGACTGCTGACTAGGCTACGCAGAAAGTAACCTTTCCTTTGATTGCAAACACCCCTAAGGGGTCGACCGCTTGCGGGCGGGGGTGAACGCCCCTATACAACAAAGAAAGTCCCGCCTTATTAGGCGTGACTTTCGCAAATGGTAGAAAGTATTGGTTGGCGTTGCTGGGGCTAAAAGCCCTATATCTAATAGGGCTCAAGTGGTGCATTTAAATGCATATAGAGAGTAGGGAAGTGGTTTATTTTGTCCTTATCCTATTATATAAAAGAAGAATCTGTTGATGGTGTAATTTATTCAATAGATAAGTTGATTTTAGATTTCAAATTTAAAGTTGATAAAAATAATGACTTTACTGGTGATTTTGGTTTGTTTCTTTCATGGTTAGATGATGTAGAGTATTGGCATGCGGAAAGTCATAAAATAGGTTCTTTTCGTAATTCGTTTAGTTTTAAGTGCTCAAACGGTTGTTCTTATTGGGTTGGTGTTGGTCTTAATGATGGCTCTGGTCGTATTGTGAATA
Source organism: Bacillota bacterium (assembly GCA_023431215.1). Classification (GTDB taxonomy): domain Bacteria; phylum Bacillota; class Clostridia; order Oscillospirales; family Ruminococcaceae; genus Angelakisella. Next base: position 37,762 of record JAEYXR010000052.1, on the reverse strand, counting down.
AGGTTAGGTTGGAATTCAATCCAAATAAGGTTGCTTCACAATATGAGTTTGTAAAGGTCTTTAACCGGATGATTGCTTTATCTGCATATGCTCCTAGAATTGTCCGTTTTGACTTAGCATTAGACTTTCCGGTTCTTCGGCAAAATTGCTTTCTTTTTAAGGACCAGCGTTTATATGAAGAATGTAGCCGGAGTAGGGAAGATAGCACACAGTATTTAGGGCAGCGCAATAAGCATGGGCGCTGTAAGCTCTATAATAAGCAGATAGAGAGTAAATTAAACTTTCCTCTTACTAGGTTTGAATTGACGATAGAGCGTGGGCACGAACGTTGGGAAGAAGTAAAAGACTTAGTACCAAAAATTATGTACATAGATGATTTTCAATTGTGTTTTGAGGAAGAAAGATTAACTGATACTGAACGATTTGTATTAAAAACTGTAATTGTAGAGCCGGATCGAATAAAAGAGTTAGGTCGTTATATGCGTAAAAAAATTGAACGTATCCTTGAGAAATACGTTCAATATCTAGGGATTGATGAAGTTTTGTATAATAAAATATTAACACGAATGAACGTTTTTTGTCAATTATTAGATAGTAATTTTATAAAAAGTCCTTGGGATGGCTTTTATAATGAGGTAGAATTGATGTCATTGCAAGAATGACGTAATTTAACGAAATTGGCGGTATTAAAATGGATGCTTTATTATTATCTGTATTGATGGATATAGGGAAAAAAGTGGACTATCTTTGTGATAGCCTAGGATTTCCAGTTGATAATGATAAACAATATAATGTATGGTGTGGTTCGCCATATAATGTGTGGTTTACGGGCAATATATATGATTGCTTATCATACATTTCTTCACAACCAAAGCAGATAAAATTACAAATATCTATTGTAGACGATGGGCAAGTATGATATAATTTTTATAAGCTATTTCGCTAAATACAAATTTAATGAAATATGGGGGATGCCTGTATTATAATTACTATAATAATTAATATGTTTTAAGGTTATACTCTATTATCTCATTATCTATATTTTCTATTATCCATTATATTACATATTTACTTAAGGAGACATTCTATATGGCAATTATGATTAATCAATACCCTTGCCCTAAACTGGTAAAAGACTTTCTCTTTTACATGCTAACTATTAAAGGACGATCTGAGCGTACCGTTGAAGCATATTATATTGATTTAAGATACTTCTTAAGGTTTTTAAAAGCCTCACGTCTGGGATTACCAATGGAAACACCGCTACTTGAGGAAATTTCTATTGAGGATATTTCAGATGAAATGATTCTTCGGGTATCCGTTTCGGATGCGTATGCTTTTTTAAGCTATGTGCAGTCTGTAAACGGCAACAACGCATCTACCAGAGCCAGAAAAACATCCAGCCTGCGAAGTTTTTATAAATATCTTTTCACCAAAACAACGTATCTAAAAGAAAATCCTATGGACAGTTTGGAAACTCCCAATAAGAAAAAAAGTTTACCGAAATACCTTTCCTTAGAAGAAAGCCTAAACCTGTTGAATACCATAAGCGGTAAACAACAGGCTCGTGATTATTGTATTATCACATTTTTATTGAACGGTGGAATGCGGCTATCAGAACTTTGTGGTATTAAGCTTGAAAGCTTTCGTGAAAATAATGCTTTGTGTTTATTGGGCAAAGGAAATAAAGAGCGAATCATTTTTTTAAATGAAGCATGTATTCAAGCCAAGGATGCGTATTTAAAAGTTCGTGTGCAGCCCAAAAAAGAACCATATAAGCAGTTTTTCTTTGTTTCATCACGTGGAACCCCTCTGTCACCACGCCGAGTTGAGCAAATTGTAGAAGAAAATCTCAGGCTTGCGGGACTTGGAGGGCGTGGATATTCTCCACATAAGCTGCGCCACACAGCTGCAACCTTAATGTATCAGCACGGCGGAGTGGATATTCGTGTATTAAAAGAAATTTTGGGACATGTGAATTTGGGTACTACCGAAATCTATACGCATGTGGCCAACCGACAGGTTGAGGATGCTATGCGCCACTCTCCCCTTTCAAATTTAAAGCCGCCAAAGGTGCAGGATGCTAAAAAGGTAAAAGGTGACCAAACAGAAGAAGAATAGCTGCTTGAGCCGCAGAAAACAGTAAGAAAGCGCCTGCGTATAGTCCCATATGGACACAGGAACCAATTATCGATTGTCTGCCATCACCGTTTTGAAACAGCTGATTGCTGATTTTGACAGCATTGTTACATGCAGAAATTAAAATAATTGCTAAAATAAACTTTGGTATCAGTATACATATCATCAAATACGGCATAGCTGACCATGCCCCCTGGGCCATAATAACAGTAACCACTGCACCAGTAGATAATCCAAAAAAGAATGGAACACAAAATATAAGTGGTTTTCCTTTGCTGCAGTTACTGCAAAAGTATAAATAAATTAAAAGGCCCAATGTTTGTGCTGCCGATTTAAAGAAAAGAAGCTTTAAGCTTTGCGTTTTTTGTACACTAAGGCCGTTAAGAATGACCGAGTGAAGCAGTGTAGTATTGGTGCTTTGTGCAGCATAGATACTACCAAACGTAACACCAAAAATGAAGAGAGAAATGAAAAGCAAAGTACCTTTACGAGCTTTTAAGAAACGCATGGGCCTAGCCACCGAGCGTGTACTTCTTCTGGTTAATGATGCCATTTTTTCACCGCCTTATTTTTGGTGGTGGCGACTTATCATTTAAATAAAAATATAAAGCCCCCACGCTCTCATTATAGAGTATGCATGGGGGCTTTCGGTTAGTACAAGTTGTCCAAGAGAAAATTATCGACCCAACTCGTAGGCACGTTGTATTGTAGCTTTACAACATTCTTCAATTACATTTTTAAAATTGCCTTTTTCCAGTGCCTCTAAGCCCATTAACGTGGTGCCCTTTGGAGAGGTTACCATATCAATAAGCTCTTGATGCGTTTTGCCACTCTTCAGCATCATATGAGCCGAGCCAATTAACGCCTGGCAGAAAAGATCATTTGCTGTTTTGGGGTCTATTCCCTGTTCATTTGCATATTCACAAAAACACTTTGCAAATAAATAGATAAAAGCCGGTGAGCTGCCATTTACGGGGATAATTTCGTTGAGCTTGCTGCTGGGAACCTCACGAACCATTCCTGCAGCAGAAAAAATTTGCTTTACAAACTCAAATTCCTGCAAAGTGGTAGGCTGGCAGCAACTTATTGCAGTAGCCCCCTCCCCTACCATCAATGGCGTATTGGGCATAACCAAAACCAGCTTTGTTTCTTCACCCAAAATATCTTTAATAAAGTGCTCGCTGATTCCTGCAGCAATGGAGATAATTACATGATCCTTTGTAAGGTGGCCTTTCATCTGTATCAGAACACTTTCAGCAACCTGAGGTTTAACAGAAAGCATGATATAACGACTATTGCTGCATAATTTCTCAACATTTTGAAAAAAAGTCAGCCCTTTTATTGTCATGGCATCCTGTTTTTCGGGGCTGTGGTCATAAAACCCCATTTGTGAAGGAGAAAGAAACCCGGCATGCAGCACACCGTCTATAATGGCAGTTGCCATATTGCCCGCACCAATGGCACTAAACTTAACCTGAAAATCCATGAAAAAGCCTCCTTCTTATATCCTTCACTTTAGTTATATTTTTAAACAAGTATTTTTAGTGAGCACAAACTTCTTCACAGTTATTACAAGGAGATACCTGCTCAGTAAAACTGCCGTCATCCATCATAGCAGCCTTTAGCATAATGGCACATTCTACACGTTTCTTTTCCAGTTCACAGGAAAGTGTGTGTGGTTTTAAGATGTCCCCACGATAGGTATTGTTGTTGGCATTACATCCGCCGCTGCAGTAAAACTTAGCCCAGCAGCTGCGACATTCTTCTTTGCCATATACAGTAGAGGCTGCAAACTTTTCTTTCAGCTCCATATCGATAGACTGAGTGTATACATCGCCCATCTTCCATTCAGGATTCCCTACAAACTGGTGGCAAGGATAAACTTCACCATCAGGTGTAATGGCGACGTACTCGTTGCCCGCACCACAGCCACGCAAACGTTTGATGGCACAGGGCCCCTGATCTAAATCAATCATAAAGTGAAAGAAATTAAAGCCATTGTGCTGTTTCTTTCGTTCTATCATATACTGTGCCAATCTCTCATATTCGGCACCCACAGCCGGCATATCAGCTTCTGTCAGAGCATAGGCATATTTAGGATCTGCAACCACCGGCTCCACAGATATCTGGTCAAATCCACACTCGTTAAGGTGGATGACATCGTTGGCGAAATCAAGATTATACTTGGTAAAGGTGCCGCGAACATAGTACTGCCCATCCCCCCTGGCGTCCACCAATTTTTGAAACTTGGGCATAATAGACTCGTAGCAGCCGGATTTGTCCACACGTGTGCGTACACGGTCATTCACTTCCTTGCGTCCGTCAATAGACAGTACCACATTGGACATTTCCTTATTGATAAATTCAATTTTTTTATCATCCAGTAATACACCATTGGTAGTAATGGTAAAACGGAAGTTTTTATTATGGGCTTTTTCCAGGCTACGGGCATATTCCACTACTTCTTTGACGACCTCAAAGTTAAGCAGCGGTTCGCCTCCAAAGAAATCTACCTCAAGGTTGCGTCGGTTTTCCGACTTTGCAATCAAATAGTCTATTGCCAGCTTGCCCACTTCGGAGGGCATATTTTTACGGCCGGTGCAATAATCTCCGGTGCCGGCAAAGCAATACTCACAGCGCAAATTGCAGTCATGAGAAATATGCAAACACATTGCCTTAACTGGTGATACTGTCATCTGCTTATTAAATTTTTCATAGTCATCCACACTAAACAAAGACCCCTGACGATAAAGGTCAAGAATCTCAGAATAGCATTCTTCTAATTCTGCACGGTTATGCTTGGTACAAAGCTCATCCAACACAGCAGCAGGACATTCTTCTGCCAAAGGTGGAGTAAGAGCTGTTGCTAGATCATAAAACAGTTCGTCCACAACATGGACGCCGCCGCTATGTACATCCAAAATAATGTTATAGCCATTTAGTTTGTATGCGTGTATCATCGCAGTATTTCACCTTAATCTTTCCAAAAAAATAAGGGACAGTTACGTCCCTTTATTTTCCGCTTTTTATTTGTTATTTTCGCATTTCTGATTAGCAACAGTGCAAGAAGTCTTGCAAGCAGACTGGCAAGAAGCCTGGCACTCACCGCAACCGCCCTTAGCAGCAGTTTCTTTCAGATTAGCCTTATTCAGAGTTTTTACGTGTTTCATTCTATAGATCCTCCCAATGTCTTGTTAACGTAGTAAGTATATCACAGCTTATTATAAAATTCAACCAATTCAGCGTACTTTGCGTCGTTTATTTACACCCAACACACCGCCAATCATACCACTTGCGGCATAAATAACATATTTATAGAGTGCCAGCACACCAACCTCGTTGCCTACTACCAACAACTCGGCAGCAAAAGCAAGAAGAAATATAACCGTACCGCATAAAAGACCGAAAACCAGCCCTGTGCTCTTGTGAATTTGCGCGCAAAGAAAACCGGAAACCAAACACCCGGTTACTACAGCAAGTACCGACATTGGCACCACCGCACTATGTGGGACATCTACGGCGGACATAACGGCAGCACAAAGAAGCAGCACGCAAAAAATCACAACAATGCCTACCACGCAGGAAATGCCGACGACCTTATACTGTTTGAGAATACTCCCGGAACCGGCTTGCGGCTGAGCTCTTCTCGATTGTGATTTTTTCATAAGGGTAGCCCTCCCATTTGATCTGTAATTCCAGTATATTCATGGAAGGGCTCCAATATGTGTCCGAGCCAAAGAGTTACCACTCTTATTTGGCAGCGGGAACGTCGCTCTTGGGGGTGGTGTTCTGTTGAACAGCCCAGCGAGCAATTCTCATCTTGTTGCGGTCACCGCTGGTCTCAATCACCAGAGTATCTTCCTTAATGCTAACAACAGTGCCGACAATACCGCCGATGGTGATGATGTCATCGCCAACCTCAACGGAAGAACGCATCTTTTGTGCAGCTTTCTCACGCTTTTGTTGTGGTCTGAGAATAAAGAAGTAGAAGACAACGACAATCAGGCCCAAGGAAAGGAACATACTGAAGGTGCTGGCAGCTGCGCCTGCGTCAGCGGTTAAAAATGCTAGGTTCATACAAAATAGCCTCCATCTCATATTTTAAGTACTTTGAGATACAATGAAAATTATACCATGACTTGTCCATAGGTTGCAAGTAATCCATATACTTAAATTTTGAATTACTTAAATTCTTTTTCCCAATATAGGAACCATTTCGTTTCTAAACTGCTCAAAGGTACCTTCGTCAAGGTGTGCACGGATTTTTTCCATTAAGGTATTATAGAAATATAGGTTGTGCATTACCGCCAATCGCATACCCAACATCTCTCCTGCGCGCAGCAGATGGCGTACATAAGCACGGCTATGGTTTTTGCAAACAGGACAGTCGCATGCAGCATCAATGGGAGCATTGTCACGCTGATATTTGTTGTTTTGAATATTGATAATACCGCTCCAAGTAAAAAGATGTCCGTGGCGGGCATTTCGGCTGGGCATAACACAGTCAAATAAATCAACACCGCGCCATACGCTTTCAATGATGTTTACCGGTGTCCCCACCCCCATGAGGTAACGGGGCTTGTTTTTTGGTGCAAAAGGTTCTACTGCTTCAATGATACGGTACATTTCGTCAGCCGTCTCCCCCACTGCCAAGCCCCCAATGGCATATCCGTCTAAATCAAACTCTGCTATCTCCTGCATATGACGAGCACGAATGTCGTCGTAGGTACCACCTTGGTTAATGCCAAACAACATTTGATGTGGATTAATGGTATCTGGCTTACTGTTCAGGCGCTCCATTTCTGCTTTGCAGCGTCTAAGCCATCTGGTAGTACGGGCGACGGATTGCTCTACATAATCACGCGGAGCAGGATTCTCAATGCATTCATCAAAGGCCATAGCAATGGTGGATGCCAGATTTGATTGAATACGCATGCTTTCCTCGGGACCCATAAAAATACGCTTTCCGTCAATATGGGAGCTGAAAGTAACACCTTCTTCTTTTATGGTGCGAAGAGAGGCCAAAGAAAACACCTGAAAGCCGCCGCTGTCTGTCAAAATAGGCCTGTCCCAGTTCATAAATTGATGCAAGCCGCCCATATCACGGACAACATCATCGCCGGGACGGACATGTAAATGATAGGTGTTGCAAAGCTCCACCTGACATTTTAGTTCTTTTAAGTCCAGAGAGGAGATGCCGCCCTTTATGGCTGCAGAGGTTCCCACATTCATAAATGCCGGTGTTTGCACAATGCCATGTACGGTGGTAAAAGTACCACGGCGGGCTTGCCCCTCATTTTTTAACAATTCATACATTGATAGATACTCCTTATCGGTAATAAAAAACTATGCGTGAATAAACATCGCATCACCTAAGCTGTAAAAGCGATATTTTTCTTGAATGGCAACAGCATACGCATGCATCGTATATTCATAACCAGCCAGAGCACTTACCAGCATAATCAAAGTGCTCTCCGGCAAATGAAAATTTGTAATCAGCGCATCGATACATTGAAACTGATACCCAGGATAAATAAAAATATCGGTATACCCTGAGCAGGCAGGAAGTTCTCCGTTTTTAAAAGCTGATTCCAAAGTGCGGCAGGATGTAGTGCCCACACCAATGACTCTCCGCCCCTCCTTTTTTGCTTTTGTCACCATCTGTGCTGTCTCTTCCGGCACAAAATAATGCTCCGAGTGCATATGATGCTCTGTAATGTTATCTACCTTTACAGGTCTGAAAGTTCCCAACCCCACATGTAGCGTCACATATCCTACCTTAACGCCTTTATTTGCTAAGGTTTGTAGTAAATCCGGCGTAAAATGGAGACCTGCCGTAGGCGCGGCTGCACTGCCCACCTCTTTGGAATACACTGTCTGGTAACGTTCTTTGTCTTTAAGCTCATGGGTAATATAATGAGGCAGCGGCATCTGTCCGACCTTGTCCAGAACAGAAAAGAAGTCTCCCTCATAACTAAACCGTACCAACCTGTTTCCATCCGGCAGACACTCTACAATTTCACCAATTAAAAGACCGTCTCCAAACACAAAGCGCGCGCCTGGTTTTGCCTTTCTGCCGGGTTTTGTCAAAGTTTCCCACAGATTCAGCTCTTTTTGCTCCAGCAACAGCAGTTCGACAGCACCACCTGTGCCTTCCTTTTGCCCCAACAACCGCGAAGGCAGCACACGCGAATTATTTAAAATTAGTACATCGCCTGCCTGCAATTCTTGGGTAATATCATAAAAGTGCTTATGCTCAATACTGCCATCCCTCTTATTCAGGCACATCAGCCTGGAATGATCTCTTTGAGGCAATGGGTCCTGAGCAATCAGCTCCTGAGGAAGATCAAAGTAAAAATCTGACTTTTTCAAAGTTTTGTCACTCGATTCTCCGCTTTAGCGGTTTGATTTGTGAAAAGGTAACGATTGACATCCCTTTTGCATAATGATAAGATAAAGAAAATAAATATTGCAATAGATAGAGGTGCGTCTTTCATCAGTAGTCGAAAGCACAGATTGCCAAATCGTTTCAATGCTCGATCAAAGGGGAAGTCGCCGAAGAGGACAGCCGGCAGCTGTTCATCTGGGTGTATGGCTGAATAAGCATACAACTGTCATCCCCTTCAAGGGATGGTGCGCTATCAGGTTTAGACCTTTTTATTAAGGGTCAACACTTCTATTATATTGTGTTTTCTGCCGGTTTTCAACCGGTTTTTTTTCTATCCAAGTGTTTTTACTTTTATAAAACTTTATCCAAAAAGGAGTCCATGACAAAAATGAAGAAATTTAATGTTGGCATCATCGGAGCCACCGGTATGGTGGGACAGCGGTTTATTTCTCTGCTGGAAAATCATCCATGGTTTACCGTCACAACTCTGGCAGCTTCCCCCCGTTCAGCCGGAAAAACTTATTCCCAAGCCATTGGTAGTCGATGGGCCATGTCTACTCCTGTTCCCGAGCGTATTAGCAGTATGATTGTTATGGACGCTATGGGAGATATGGAGCAGATTGCAAACAGCGTGGATTTTGTGTTCTGCGCAGTGGATATGAAAAAGGATGAAATCCGATCATTGGAAGAGGCATATGCAAAGCTGGAGTGCCCTGTTGTTTCCAACAACTCTGCCCAACGCTCTACCGCTGATGTTCCTATGGTAATTCCCGAAATCAACGCAGAGCACATTGAAGTAATTGCATCCCAACGCAAGCGTCTTGGCACAAAGCGCGGCTTTGTGGCGGTAAAGTCCAACTGTTCTTTGCAAAGTTATGTTCCTGCCCTGCATCCCCTCATGGATCTTGGTGTAACCAAAGCCCTTGCATGCACTTATCAAGCTATTTCCGGCGCCGGAAAGACCTTTGAAACCTGGCCCGAGATGGTAGATAATGTAATTCCTTTTATTGGCGGAGACGAAGAAAAAAGTGAAAAAGAGCCCTTAATGATTTGGGGTAAACTGGAGGGCGATCAAATATCGCCTGCTGCCGGACCTTCCATTACCACACAGTGTATTCGTGTACCTGCTTCCGACGGCCATCTGGCAGCAGTATTTTTCTCCTTGGAAAATAAGGTGAGCAAGGAAGAAATTTTGCGCCGCTGGGCAGAATTTAGCGGTGAACCACAAAAGTTAGACCTCCCCTCTGCACCTAAGCAGTTCCTGCACTATTTTGAGGAAGAAAACCGTCCCCAAACTCGTCTTGACCGCGACCTGGAAAAAGGCATGGCGGTTTCTGTGGGCCGCCTACGTGAGGACAGCCAGTACGATTATAAGTTTGTCTGCTTGTCTCACAATACCATCCGCGGAGCAGCCGGCGGTGCAATCCTAATGGCTGAACTGTTGGCAGCAAAGGGATATTTTGATTAATTTAATAGTAGATGATACCTATAGGAGGCTCCAGTTATGAAGAAAACTGTATTTACCGGTTCTGGCGTTGCCATTGTTACACCCATGAAAGAGGATGGTGCCATCAATTACGATGAGCTGGGACGCCTCATTGATTTTCAAATAGAAAACAGCACTGACTGTATCGTCATTTGTGGCACCACGGGTGAATCCTCAACCATGAGTGATGAGGAGCATGTGGCTTGTATTTCTTACGCTGTAAAGCGCACCGCCGGGCGTGTTCCCGTGGTAGCCGGCGCAGGCAGCAACCACACCGATTATGCTATCTGGATGAGCAAAGAAGCGGAGGCTGCCGGTGCAGATGCTTTACTTCATGTCACCCCTTATTATAATAAATGCACTCAGAAGGGCTTGGTAGCACACTTTACTGCAATTGCAGATGCCACCACACTACCGGTTATCCTTTATAACGTTCCCAGCCGTACCGGGTGCGATATTAAGCCTGAAACTTATCTTGAGCTGAGTAAGCACCCAAATATTGTGGCTACCAAAGAAGCCAGCGGCAATATTTCTGCCATTGCCAAAACTGCCGCATTGTGCGGAGATGATCTAGCCATTTATTCCGGTAACGATGACCAGATTTTACCCTTGCTTTCTTTGGGAGGAAAAGGTGTCATTTCTGTTTTGGCTAATGTGGCTCCCAAAGCCACACATGATATTTGTGCATCCTTTTTAAAGGGTGATGTTAATAATTCCAGACAACTTCAGCTGGAGTTTTTGCCTCTTATAGAGTCTTTATTCTGTGAAGTAAACCCTATTCCTGTAAAAGAAGCTATGAATATGATGGGCTTTGCCTGCGGCCCTTGTCGCCTGCCCATGACCCCTCTGGAAGAAGGCCATCGGGCATTGGTATATCATGAGATGCAAAAGATGAGACTAATTCCATAAAAGCAAATGTGCCCGGTCAGTTTGCCGCATTACAGCTGCAGCGGCCGGGCAGTCTTTTTGATAGATTATTATTTGAAATTGCTCAAATGAATGATAAAGGATGAATAAGTTTGATTAATATATTACTTTCCGGTTGTTGTGGTACCATGGGACATGTAGTTGCCGCCGCAGCTGCAAAAACAGAGGACTGTCAAATTGCTGCCGGGTTTGACCGCACCAGAGATGAAACCCTCGCCTTTCCCGTAATTCTTCCGGGCGAACTACCTGTACAGCCAGTTGATGTTATTATTGATTTTTCCCATCCCGCAAATTTTAATGCTTTACTTGCATTGGCTACAAAACTGCAAAAGCCACTTGTGTTGGCTACAACAGGCTTTGGAGAAAATCAGCTAAGCCAAATTTATCAAACTGCACAACATCTACCCATCTTTTTTTCTGCAAATATGTCTCTGGGTGTAAGCCTGCTGCGTGAGCTTTGTACAAAAGCAGCACAGGTTTTGGGTGAAAACTTTGAGGTAGAGATTGTAGAAAAGCATCATAACCAAAAGGTGGATGCACCCAGCGGCACTGCTATCATGCTGGCAGATGCTGTAGCAGATGGGCTTAACTACGCACCACAGTATGTCTACGACCGTCATAGTCACCGCACCAAGCGTGAGCGCACAGAAATAGGCATGCACAGTATTCGAGGTGGAAGCATTGTTGGAGAACATGATGTGCTGTTTATTGGCCGTGATGAGGTCATTACCTTAAGTCACGGGGCTTATTCAAAAGAAATCTTTGCCACTGGTGCTTTAAGCGCCGCAAAATTTATGGCAGCCGGCAAAGCCCCCGGGCTTTATACCATGTCTGACCTGATAGAAACATTGACAAGCAGTCATTAAACAGAAAGGATGAGCTAAGCATGAATGGTGTTTCGAGAATTACCGTTACCGAAGATATTTCTTTAATTACCATAACTAACCAGACCAGTGATAGTGTTTTGATCGGCAATATTTTTACAGAATTTGCTCACGAAGGCATTGTAATTGATATGATTTCCCAAACCGTACCCCAGGGCTCAACCATGGATATCTCTTTTACCACCCATTCGCAACATGTGGTAAAGGTTTTGGAGGCAATCAGCCGCATCAAAGACAAGTACCGTCAAATTAAGATTATGGTAAGCACAGGAAACTGTAAAATACAACTGTATGGTGAAGAAATGCGTGAGATGAACGGTGTTGCCGCTCGTGCAATTTCCTCACTGACCCAGCAGAATATAGACATTACCATGATAACCACTTCTGAAATTGATATCTCTATCATTGTTTCTCCAGCCAACGGACTATCTGCTATCACAGCATTGGAAACGAGCTTTGATGTATCTGCCACTGTACAAGGCTAAGCGTATAGCAGAAAGGAGTTTTAGAGATAGCAATGGAATATAACGAAGACATATTGTTAAGTAACAAAAAATATCTTAGCCTCTTGGCACTTACCTATCCAACAATCCAAGCAGCGTCTACCGAAATTATTAACTTAAGAGCCATTTTAAACTTGCCAAAAGGAACAGAGCATTTTATCAGTGACATTCACGGTGAATACGAAGCATTTGCCCATATTCTTAAAAATGCATCTGGCTCTGTTAAAAGAAAAATTAACGAAAGCTTTGGTGATACTCTGACAACCGAGGAAAAAAAGCTTTTGGCAACGATCATTTACTATCCTCAGCGCAAGCTAATAGAGGTAAAACGAAGCGGGTTAAATACGCGTTTTTGGTACAAAGAAATTTTACAGCAGCTCATTGTGGTATGCCGACTGGCAACTTCCAAGTATACCCGTTCAAAGGTACGCAAGGCATTGCCAAAGGACTTTGAATACATCATTGATGAGTTAATCAATACTGATAATAATGCCATTAATCGGCAGGAGTATTTCGGCAATATTCTTGATACCATCATCGAAATTGATCGTGCAGATGATTTTATCATTCAAATTTCACATTTGATTCAAAGAATGATTATTGATAAGCTGCATATTATTGGAGATATTTATGACCGTGGCCCTGGAGCCTGCGCTATTATGGATGACCTGATGGAGCATCACGACGTAGATTTTCAGTGGGGTAACCACGATATCCTATGGATGGGTGCTGCCAATGGGCAGCTCTGCTGTATTGCCAATGTTATTCGAAACTGCATTCGTTATGGTAATTTTGATACATTGGAGGAGGATTACGGCATTAATGTACGCCCCTTGGCAGTGTTTGCCATGGAGCAATATGCCAATGACCCCTGTACTCCGTTTACGCCCAAGCAGTTGGACGGTGACGATTTAAGCGGCCATGACCAGCTCCTTGCAGCTAAAATTCACAAAGCCATATCAGTAATTCAGTTTAAGCTAGAAGGTCAGCTGATTAAAAAGCATCCGGAATATGAAATGCAAAGCCGATTGTTTTTGGATACAGTCGATCTTGCCAATAAAAAGGTAACCATAGATGGACAGGAGTATCGTTTAAACGATAACTACTTCCCTACCTTCAATCCGCGGCATCCCTATGACCTAACTTATTCAGAAGAAATGCTGATGGATAAGCTAAGACAATCCTTTTTGCATAATCAAAAGCTACAGGAGCATATCAAGCTTTTATTTGAAAAAGGAAGCATGTACAAAATCTGCAACAACAACCTCATGTATCATGGTTGTGTTCCACTCAACGAGGATGGAAGCTTTGGCGGACTTACCATTGATAAAGTAACCTATACCGGTAAAGCCCTTTTGGACATGTGCGACAAAATCTGCCGCCAGGGAGCTTATGGAAAAGGAGATGTGCAGGAAAACGGCTTGGATTTTATGTGGTTTTTGTGGTGTGGGCCAAAGTCACCCCTAAACGGCAAAAATAAAATGTCCACCTTTGAGCGCTGCTTTATTGATGACCCTGCCTCCTGGAAAGAAGAAAAGGACCCTTATTACCGTTTTATTGATAATGAAGACACTGCAAACATGATTTTAAAGGAGTTTGGGGTAAATGATCCAAGCGCCCGAATTGTAAACGGCCATGTTCCTGTTAAAATCAGCAAGGGAGAATCTCCCATCAAGGCAAACGGTAAACTGCTTATTATAGATGGTGGTCTGTCCAAGGCTTATCAATCAGTTACCGGTATAGCGGGCTATACATTGGTCTCAAATTCCCATGAAATGGTATTATCTGAGCACCAGCCCTTTTCCGGAGTTGACAAAATTATCAGCAATAACAGTGATATGCATTCACAAAATATTCTCATTGAAACCTTCTCTGAGCGGGTCAAAATCTCTCATACGGATATTGGCCACAGTATCTCCACTAAGATTATAGACTTAGAAATGTTGTTACAAGCTTATCGAAAGGGCATCATCAAACAAAACACAAAATAGTAACAAAAACGCCTTTGATACTTTTGAGCATCAGAGGCGTTTTGTGTTTTGAAATTACTATTAAGTGTAATGTCGTTAAGCTTTACACTTTACAAAATGTTTGTTTATCGGACTTTATCGTACTGTTACTTTATGATATACTTTTTTGCCTTTTCTTAAAATAGCAGAGTCAGATAGCACAGATTTGGTCACAGAAAATGCAGGGTCTGAAATTTTTTCATCATTTAGTGTAATGCCGCCACCTTGAACCAGGCGTCTTGCCTCGCTCTTGGAGGGCGCAAGACCTGTTTTGGTCATCAAGTCTAAAATACCGATAACATTATCCGTAAAGTCTTCATCGGACAAGGCTGTTGTAGGCATATTCTCGTCTACCCCACCGGCAACAAACAATGCTTTTGCTGCAGCCAATGCTTTATCCGCTTCTTCCTGTCCATGAACAAACTTTGTTACCTCATAGGCAAGACGTTCCTTTGCAACATTCAGCTGGCTGCCTTCCCATTTTTCCATTTCTTCAATTTCTTCAATGGGCACAAAGGTAATCAGTTTCAGGCAATTAATAACATCATTATCAGAAACATTGCGCCAGTACTGAAAGAAGTCGTAGGGGCTGTACTTTTTGGGGTCCAGCCAAACTGCTCCGTTCTCGGTTTTGCCCATCTTTTTGCCTTCCTTGGTGGTTAGCAAGGTAAAGGTCATACCACAAACCTCTTCCCCTTCTACACGACGCACCAGGTCTACACCACCCAAGATATTGGACCACTGGTCGTCGCCGCCAAGCTCCATCTGACAGTGATGGTTGCGGAACAGATGCAGGAAGTCGTAGCTCTGCATAATCATGTAGTTAAACTCAATAAAGGACAAGCCGCGCTCCAAACGCGATTTAAAGCATTCGGCAGTCAGCATGCGGTTAACTGAGAAATGGACACCTACATCACGCAAAAGCTCGATGTAGCCAAATTTCATCAGCCAATCACCATTGCGGGCAACAATGCATTTATCCAAATCTACCAAACGACCCATCTGCTCCAAAAAGCGGTCGGCGTTGTAGTTAATTTCCTCGGGTGTAAGCATTTTTCGCATATCGGTTTTGCCTGTGGGATCTCCCACCATTGTTGTACCGGTACCCAGCAGCAAAATGGGGGTGTGTCCTGCACGTATCATATGATTGATAACCATAAGCTGCAAAAAGTGTCCAACATGAAGACTGTCAGCAGTAGCATCAAATCCAATGTAAAAGGTTATTTTTTGATTATCCAGTAAATCTTTAATCTTTTCGGGGTGTGTCATCTGGGCTATTAACCCGCGGCGTTCCAGCTCTTCAAAAACCATGCTCATTATTATTTCTCCTTATCATTATAATGGCGGAGAGCGCTTTTACACTTTAGAGCTATAAATAACAAAAGCCCTCCGCACAAAGTGCAGAGGGCGAAAAATTTCGCGGTACCACCTCAGTTTAGCATTTTGTCACCAAAATGCCCTTTGGGAGTTCAAAAAAACTCCTGCGATATAACGGTCACACCCGGCATACCCTACTTCAACTTTCAGGCAGCAGCTCCAAGATGTATTCGCTTGTGTACCGTCTACTTTTTTACACCAACCAAAAGCTCTCTGAATCAGGCAACACAGGCTACTTTTTCTTTTCCCAGCCGTTGTATGAGATTATAATGTATTTTTTAACAGAAGTCAAGCGAAACTTTGAATCCCCTAGTTTCCTGCCAGCAACAACATCTCGTCTGCATTTTGCAAAGAAATTGCCGTAACATTTTCACCGCCTACAATACGTGCCAGCTCTTCAATTCTTTCTTGCCGGTTAAGGGGCTGTACCTTGGTAAAAGTACGTCCGCCCTCAACGGTTTTAAATATTTTTATATGGTGATTACCATAAGCTGCCACCTGTGCCAAATGGGTAACACACAATACCTGACGGTTTTTTGACACTTCCTTCAGCTTAAGACCAATTTTTTGGGCTGCTCGACCGCTTACTCCAGCATCAACCTCATCAAAAATAATGGTGCCAATATTATCTTTATCCGCCAAAACATTTTTAATCGCCAGCATGATACGGGAAAGCTCACCACCCGAGGCAATTCGGGCCAGTGGCCTAGGTGGCTCACCGGGGTTTGCAGAAATCATCAGCTCAACGGTATCCTGTCCTGTAGGCCCAAGCTCCTTTTGCTCTTGTGACACAGTAAAGGTAACGTTTGGCATATCCAAATAAGTTAGCTCATGTTGAACCAATGCCACAAACTTTTCAGCAGCAGCTTTGCGGTTGTTGGTTAATTCCTGTGCGCTTTTCTCAGCTTCGGAAGTAGCCTCTCTTAATTCATTCTCAAGTCGCTCAATGGTCTTGTCTGAAAATGTAAGTTCATCTAATTCCTGAACAATTGTTTCATAGTATTCTAAAATTTCTTCAATGCTGCTACCATACTTCTTCTTTAGGCGGTAAATTGAATCAAGACGGCTTTCAATATCGTCCAGCTGTCTGGGGTCAAAGTTGTATTCTTCCAGGTAGCTTCGCACAGAAGACGATAGCTCCTCCAAAGCGTAAACAGCATCCCCTACTTTATCACCAAATTCTTTTAAGCTATCAATATAACGGGAGGCGGTTTCCAACTCGCCGGATAGTTCTTCCACCGAAGATAAAATCCCATTCTGATCTTCATTTCCATTTAAAAGATCAAACATGACTCCCAACGCACCGGTAATTTTTTCTGCATTGCGAATGATATCCCTCTGTGAAACAAGCTCTTCTTCTTCACCAATGATTAGTGAAGCTGCATTGATTTCATCAGTTTGATATTGGAGAATATCCATTCGCTGCAATTTATAGCTTTCATCCATCTGTACTGCTTCCAGCTTTTGTCTAGCCCCAAGCATTTTTTCATAAGCTTTTTTATATTTACTTAATTGTTCATTTAAGTTGCCATAACTATCAATAAAAGATAAATGCTTTTCGGAAGAAAGCAGCTCCTGGCTGTCGTGCTGCCCGTGAATATCAATCAGCAAGCTGGTAATGTTGCGAAGCAAGGCAACGGTGGCCGGTCTGCCGCCAATCTTGCATCCGCCCTTACCGGTATCCAAATCTAATTCCCGCGAAACTACCAATTGCCCATCCTCCACTTCATAGCCAAAAGAAGAGATTTCATTGGCAACAGTAGCAGGGATATCAGTAAATAAAGCAGAAACCATTGCTTTGGTCTCTCCGCTTCGAATGATATCCCTATATGTTCTGGCTCCCAGCACGGCGTTCAATGCGCTGATAAGAATGGTTTTGCCAGCACCGGTTTCGCCGGTAAAAACATTTAAACCAGCGGTAAGATCAATGGCCGCTTTTTGGATGACGGCTATATTTTCGATATAAAGCTGTGACAGCATATCCAAACACCATCCTGCACTGATGCTAACGACAATTACGTCTGTTGCAGTCTTATTTATCGGCGGCTTTCTACAACGCCGCGAATATAGACACAAAACTCCTGAGCGCAATGCTCATTCCGCATAAGGAGAAAAATGGTATCGTCCCCCGCAAGGGAACCAATCAGCCCATTCCAGCTGCCGGTATCAATGGTTGCGCATACGGCGTTGGCCATACCGGTATAGCACTTAATTACTACAAAGTTACCAGCGTAATCCACTGTGCGAATTGATTCCATAAACACTGAGTTGATATTTACCGGAAGCTCATTGGAGGTCTTTTCCGGTGTTACCGTATAATAATAGCTTCCTGTGGGTGACAGTGTTTTAATTAACCTCAGTTCTTTTATGTCCCGGGAAATAGTGGCTTGGGTTGCAGTAATACCTTCGGCCTCCAGGTAAGATTGCAATTCCTCCTGGGTTGTAATGATATGGGAGTCAATAATCTCTAAGATCTTACTATGCCGCTTCGACTTCATGTCCCTTATCCTCTCTGTTTAAATTTAGCAGTCAGTATTTCAAAAAATTCAGTGTTTCTAAACGTAATGAATTTTGCTTCCAATGGTGATTTTTCAATGGTAATTAATGTACCGGGCTCCAGCATGACTTTCTTTTGTCCATCGCCCACCAGCATCAGCTGCGAGTCAGGACAGCGAATAGAAAGCTGGTTACTGGCCGAAAAAACAATGGGACGTATTCCAAGGGAATGAGGGCAAAGCGGAACCACCAAAATAGCATCCAACACAGGATCCAGCAGCGGACCTCCGGCCGAAAGCGAATAGGCGGTACAACCTGTTGGGGTGGAATAAATGATGCCGTCTGCACGGTAGCGATCAATTAGTTTTCCGTTACAGTAAATTTCAAAATCCACAATATTGCTCTGGGGTGTTTTAGATACCACAATATCATTAATTGCAAAGTCCATTGCAGGAATTTCCTGCCCTTTAAAACTCGCTCGCAAGGC
Organism: Bacillota bacterium; assembly: GCA_023431215.1. Classification (GTDB taxonomy): domain Bacteria; phylum Bacillota; class Clostridia; order Oscillospirales; family Ruminococcaceae; genus Angelakisella. The sequence continues at coordinate 19,066 of JAEYXR010000052.1, read as the reverse complement.
CATACGTTTTTCGCACTGATAGCGTTTATCTGTAATAAGCTTTAAGCTTGCAGTAAGGTTTTCCGGTTCTATCTGGCATAAAAAACCAAGCTTACCCGCATTTACTCCTGCCAAGGGCTTTTTGTACTTGGCACTGTAATAAGCATTATGAATCATGGTGCCGTCTCCGCCCACAGAAAGTATGCAGTCATACTGCTCTACTGCTTCTTCCATATTGCTATAAATTTCAGGTTCAGCACCCTTGCAAAGCTCCAAAGAATGCTCCTTTGTGCTGCCCCGGGGCACCATGCCGACAGAAACACCTGCGTGATACAATGTATGGCATATTTTAGGCAGCATATCGGCAGTTTTGTCTCGCGTAAAATTCGGCGCTAACAAAATGCGCATGGTACTATCTCCTTAATTATTGATCCAGCTCACCGTGGGATAGTGCTACAACCTTATCTGCATCATCTGCTGTTATACAAGAAACATCGTTTGATTTTTCCAAAAGTAGCAAATACTCAATATTTCCCTCCGGTCCCTTTACCGGAGAATATGTGAGCCCCTTGGCAGAAAAGCCAATTTGTGCTGCAGCTTCTAACACTTTAGATATTACCATTTTGTGTATGGCAGGATCTCGAACAACACCTTTTTTTCCTACATTTTCACGTCCTGCCTCAAATTGAGGCTTGACAAGGCAAGTAACTTTACAATTGTCTTTTAATAGGTCATAGGCCACCGGCAGCACCAAAGAAAGGGAAATAAAGGACACATCAATAGAAATAAAGTCTAACGGATCAGGAATCTGTTCTTTGGTTACATACCGGATGTTGGTACGCTCCAAATTAACCACACGGTCGTCACACCTTAGTTTCCATGCCAGTTGTCCATAGCCTACATCAATGGCATACACCCTTGCTGCACCATTTTGCAGCATACAATCAGTAAATCCACCTGTTGAAGCGCCAATGTCAGCACAAATCAAGCCATCCAGAGAAAGTCCAAAAGTATTCATTGACTTTTCTAATTTCAGCCCGCCGCGGCTGACATAACGCAGGGTTTCTCCCCTGACTTGTATTTCATCAGAGTCATCTACCATTTGTCCGGGTTTATCTGCTTTTTGATTGTTTACATAAACCTGTCCCGCCATAATGATACCTTTGGCTTTATCCCTGCCTGAAATTAAACCTAAGTCCACTACTGCAGCATCCAGTCGTTTTTTCACAATATAAGTTGCTCCTTGATTTATATATTATTGCATGATGGAAGCTACCAGCACACCCAGCAATGCTCCGCCAAGCACTTCTAAAGGGGTATGTCCCAAAAATTCTTTCAATTCTTTGTGCTTTGTAATATTTTCAGTATTTGCTTCCAGTTCTTCGTCTATCTCTTCATCTAAAAACTGAAAAATTTTGCTGATGTCTTTAAAACTGAACATCATCTTATTCAGCACCTTTGCCTGCTCCCCCGCAGCCCTGCGAACACCCATGGCATCGTACATTACAATTGTTGCAAAAAACAAAGAAAGGGCAAAAAGTGGAGACCCATAACCTTCGCTTTGGGCTATTGCTACAGTGAGGGAGCAAACCAGTGCAGAGTGGGAGCTTGGCATCCCGCCTGCACCAACCAGTCTTTCAGCACGAAATTCTTTAAATTTGAGAAAGGTAAGAAGAGTTTTTATCATTTGAGCAGAGGCCCAAGCTACAAAGCCTACATTGATAATGTGATTGCTTATAATCATGCAGCCAAAATTATTCATGAAGCAGTTCTCCCTGTTTAAGATTTCCGGTCGGTTAATGCCTGAGCTAGCTGCCGCAAAAAAGAATTTTGATCCAGCACCGTCCCCGATATGGCATTGCAAGCTTCAGCTTGCAGTTCGCCTACAATCTCTCTGGAGCGATGGACACCATAAAGGGTAGCAAAAGTAGTTTTTTGGTTTTCTTTGTCGCTGCCAATAGGTTTGCCCAGTTTATCCGGGGTGGAGGTAACATCCAAAATGTCATCAACAATCTGAAATGCCAGTCCAACACAACGTGCAAAACAATCTGCTTTTTGAATGACTTCCTCGTCAGCACCGGCGGTAATGCAGCCTATCTTGGCACTTACACGAATTAAAGCACCGGTTTTCATCAGGTGCAGTGTATTTAGCAGGTCAGGTTCCAATTCCTTACCTTCATTTTCAATATCAATTATTTGGCCGCCAAGCATTCCTTCAGCACCGGCAGCAACAGACATTTCTCTAACCGCACGCAGTATACGCTCTGGTGCAATATTAGCTCCCAAAGCCGTAGAAAACGCGTGGGTAAGCAGGCCGTCTCCTGCCAGCAATGCCATTGCTTCCCCAAACTGAACATGGCAGGAGGGTTTTCCTCTGCGCATTACATCATCATCCATACAGGGCAAATCATCATGAATAAGAGAATATGCGTGAATCATCTCTATAGCGCATGCAAAAGGCAATACATCCTTTGGGTTACCGCCGCATAATTCGTGAAAAGCCAGAATCATTACTGCACGTATCCGTTTACCGCCACCGGCAAGGCTATAGTTCATTGCTTCCAACACCGTACGGAATGGAACGTCGCTTATGGGCAACACTTCATCAATTGCCTGCTCTATCATTTCATAATAGCATTCAAACTTCTTTTTATATTCAGTCATTTTTAAACTACCCCATGTTCGTATTTGCTCCTGGTTTTCGCACCTCAACAATTTGTCTTGCCTGTTCCAGCTGATCCTTACATTCCGCCGATAGTTTAATACCTTCTTCAAACAAACTAAGAGAATCTTCCAATGCTGTATCGGGGTTTTCCAGAACAGAAATAATATCTTCTAAGCGGGAAAGCTTGGCCTCAACGCTTTTATAATCATTCATACTGATTGGCGCCTTTCTTCTTTATCTCTACTACAGTGGATTCTATGCTGCCATCCTCCACCAGGGTTATCATCTGGTCACCAACACTTAGCTGCTTAACAGAAGTAATGACCTGTCTGTCTTTTTGTGTAATGGAATACCCGCGCAGCATCAAAGCCGCAGGATTTAACAGCTCCAAACGGGTTAAGGCAAGGTGATTTTGCCGCTCCAAATCTCGAATTTTTGCATATTGCGCATCTACCAATAATTTTAACAAATATTCCAGTCTTTGTCTATTTTTTTTCAGCTTATCCCCAGGACTTTTTGCTTCCAGAAGTCTGCATAATCTACGATTTTCTTCTGTTAAGCTATTTAACTTTACAGTTAATAGGCGGTATAAGGTCGCCGGATATTCTTGTATCTTGCGCCGCAATATGCTAAAGTCCTGTGTAGCCAGCAGGCATGCTCCTGTTGGTGTTGATGCTCTGGCATCTGCTGCGTAATCCAACAAGGTGAAGTCCACCTCATGTCCCACTGCCGAAATTAGGGGCATGGGGCAGGCATATGCTGCTCTTACCAGTGCTTCCTGATTAAAAGCAGATAAATCCTCGCTGGAGCCGCCGCCCCGTGCAATAATGACAGACTGACAGTTTCCCTCTTCGCTTGCAGTTTCCAACGCTTTGATGATAGATGACGGTGCCTGCAATCCCTGCATCACCGCAGGATAGACAATCAGCTTTACCAATGGATTTCTGGCAGCAAAGGTTTGCGTAATATCGTGTAGTGCAGCACCGTCGGGAGAAGTGATGACAGCAACCGCCCGAGGGTTTTGTGGTATCGGTCTTTTATGAGATTGACTGAACAAGCCTTCGGATATCAACTGCTTTTTTAAATCTTCTAAATTTTTTTGCGCTTTTCCGGTATCCCCAAGCTCTTGTAAATCATATGCAATTATTTGAACAGAGCCGTCTCTTTCATAAAACGAAACATTTCCGCGAACCACAGCAAGGCATCCTTCTTGTGGCAACTGCTGTAATGCAGAGGCATATCTGCTAAACATAACACAACGAATTACTGCTTCCCCATCCCGCAGTGAAAAGTACAAATGCCCTAACGAAGAACGATATGAAACGTTGCTGAGTTCACCTTTCACCATAAGGTCGGAAAGGTTTTTTTGCTCCTCTAATAGTGCTTTTACATAACGACATAGCTGAGATGCTGTTACAATTGTCTGATATCCTCCTGCCACCATCTCACCTGCTTTCATGATACTTTTTACCGATTATCCAAAAGCCATCCCAACAATGCGGTTCCGCACGCATTATCAGCGGAGTAAACCGGCTCTGCAAATGCACATTGATACTGATGTGCCAATTGTTCTTTCAGATAGGTATTGGCCATTACCCCTCCGGAATACACCAGCGGTAAATTACCCGCTGTCTGTAGAGCATAGTCGGTCATTGCAATAAGCACCTGTGCTATATGCTCTAAAACAGTACGGCAAATATCTTCCGATGTACACCCCTGTTCTTTTAGTCGCATTGCTATATTCTCAAAACCAGAGAGACAACAGCAGCCGTTCTTTAAAACAGGCTTTCTCCTTTGAATGCATTTGCCTTGTGCTGCAAGCTTTTCCAGTGCAGGCCCTGCAGGAAAACCCAACCCAAGCAGCTGGCCTACACGATCAATGAGCTGTCCTGCGCTAATATCTAACGTATGTGCCAAAATAGTAGCTTCAATAATGCGTTCTGTTGACGGACGTACATGCAACACCTCAAAAGTGCCGCCAGATACATGAAAAGCAAGAAACTCCTGATGCCTGTATTCCAGCTTTTCTGCTGAATATAAGGCAGCCATGATATGCCCTTCCTGATGAGACACATAATAAACAGGAACATGCATCAGTGTCCCAGCCGCCTCTGCCACCAGCTTACCTGCCAAAAAACAAGGCATATAAGAACCCTCGACATTGCGCGGCTTGTCCGATACACAAACAGCAGCAATTTCTCCTTGGTTATTATTCCATAGGTCTTGTATGATGGGTGACAACTGACGCACATGATGAAAAAGAGCATCACTCTGCCGCAATCCCAACTCTCCCTCTTTAACCGGAAGCAGTTTTTTGTTTTGGCACAGGGTGTTGCTCTCGGGACAATAATATGCGGCTGAAGTTGTATAATTGCTGGTATCAAGACCCAAATAGGTCTTCATTTTGCCTCGCCTCCGGCACTGCGTGCAATACCGCCCAAAACTCCGTTGACAAAAGAGGCATCCTCTTCGCCACCATATTTTTTGGCCAGTTCAACAGCCTCGTTAATAGCTGCGCCCACCGGTATGCCCTCCATATAATTCATCTCGCACACCGCCAGTCGCAAGATGGAAACTGTAACCTTTGGTATACGGCTTAACTTCCATTTTGAAGAGAAGGCTTCAATGGTAGCATCAATAGCCTCACGGTTATTGCGTACTGCACAAGCTACGGCAGTCGCATAATCATCAACAATAAGATCACGGCACAAAGTGGCATCTCGGATAATATCTTCTACCGGATCATCATGAAAAATCATTTCAAAAATAAGCATAAATGCTTGCTCACGGGCATCTCTTCTGGTCATAGGTTCCTCCAAAGGTGGTAAATACTTAATAATTTTATTTCTGACAAAACAAATACCCCCCTGTGTCTCAAGGAGGGTTTGTTGTTTTTAAATAGCCGCAGTCTCTTCAGCAAAGGCCACTCCTGCGATGTGAAGGTTCACTTTAGAAACAATGATACCGGTCATGTTCTGAACAGACTCTTTTACTGCCAATTGCAATTTTTTGGCAAGCTCCGGAATTTTCACACCGTTGTTGACATAAATTCGGATATCAATGCTGGCCACACCCTCATTAAGCTGAATAGAAATAGGCTTTACTGTTTGCTTCTCTAAAAACCAGCTTAAGTTGGTTGCAACAACCGGTGCCAAAGATGCAACCCCTTCTATTTCGGTGACTGCATACTCTGCAATAGATGCTACCACATCATGAGAGATTTTAAGGCTTCCGCCAAATCTTTGATTCATTTGATTTTCCTGCATATTGAAGACCTCCCAGAAGTAATTGTTTGTAAAACCATGCATTTCTACATACAGGTAAAAAACGTTAAGCGTTAAACACGCCAAACTGTTAATGCATAAAGTTTATGCGCATATAGACAGATTGCCGTGTTGTATATACCGGTGCACATAAAACATGTCACCGGATTTTACTATGTTTACACGGTAAAATTGTAACAACTCCACTTGCTAAAAATGCAAAATGGTATAATAACTGCTATGCAGTTATTATACCACGTTTTTGCAGCGAAACAACCATTATTTGATTTCTATAATAGAAATATTTTCAGAGGGCAGGTCTACCTCTCCAAGAATGACATCTTTAATCTGGGCAGCTTCACTGTCGGTCATTTCATCGCATTTTACCAATACATCAATTTTATCTTCTTCCAGATATACCATGCAATCGGCAAATCCATGCGCCTTAACAAGGTTCTCAATCTTGCCTTCGGTTTCAATGCTCTTGGCAATGGTTGCTGCCTGGGCAGTAAGCTCTGCCATTTGTTCAGAGGTTAAAGATGCATCGGCAAGCATGTATTTCATGGCTTCAATTGCTTCATCCCTTGACTTTGTACGGCTTAGCTTGGCCTCTGCAAAATATGCTTCTCCATAGGCTGCTGTTTCTTCTGCGCCCTCACCTGCTACTTCTCCGCTGACTGCAACCTTATCGGTATCTGTAAAATCATTATTGGTCTTTACATACTCCCAATTAAGGTATACTGCAATGCTAAGTGCCAGAATTAGCGCTGATAAGATAATATGGCGTTTGCTTAAAATCATATTCATCTTCATTCTAAAATTACCTCCCATAATTATACCGATTTTATTAAATTAGTAGCTCTATGCCGAGAGCTGCGAGACCGAGATCATACCGGAAGAGATATTCAGCGCCACCTTGACGGTATCCACCACCTGGATGACAACGCGAGGGTCGCCTCCCCCGCTGCAAACCACCACCACACCCTTGATCTCCGGCTCCCGCTGCTCAGTAATAAGCGGTACCTTTCCGCCGGGCCCATCCACCAGGATATATGTTTCTTCTGTCACGCTTTTTTCCTGAGTTTTTTTGCCATCAGCAGACTTGCTGTCCTCCATACGGTCGTTGTTTGTTTTTTCTTGTTTTGCATAGTCGTATCCGTATCCTCCTTTTAATGTCACCATCACCCTAACCTTACCAACTCCCTCTACATCTCCCAAAATAGAAGTAAGCCTTTGTTCCAGGGCAGCCGCATAAGCTTCTGCGGATTGTTCCTGGGTTGTGGAAGTTTTAGCATTGTTGGAATTAGAACCAAAAGAGAGCTTTGGGGCCAAGGCAATGAGGAGGATACCAACAAGCCCAGCAATAAACAGCAACGTCGTCTTATTTATCTTATATTTTTCTAATGCCAATTTTAGCGACTCCTTCATGTTGTATCCTCCATTGCGTATTCCAACCGAACTGTAACGCCAAGTTCATATTCCAAAGCTTTGCGTACCACCGAGTGGTACTGTTCCATTCTTTGGGGCAGACGTATACTGACGATGAGTTCTTTTTCCTCCCCAGCATCGCCCTTTGTTTCTATATATATTTGAACATCCCCTGAGTTTATGTCATATTGACCCAACTGCTTGTAAATTATCTCCTTAATTGCTTCCTCCGACTTGTCTGCAGCTGTTCTAAAAAAATGCTGGTCAGTATCTTCTGCCACTTTCTGCCTCTGTTCTTCAGCATCCTCTGCATTTAATTGAATAGAAGAAAGATCAATTTTTACCGGAGTAAGAAAGCATAGAAGCAAAAACAAACCCAGCAGCAGGCTCATGATTTTTTGATATGACTTGGATGGAATTAATATGGAAATGATTCCGCAAACCAAGGCGCCACAGCAGATGGTAAAAACCCAGCGTCGAATTTCATCCATTTAAGCTAACGTCCTTTCTTTTAACCACCTTGAAAGGCTACAATAATGATTGTTGTAGAAATGATAATTAATAATGAATAATAGAGCAAAACAGCTATTAAAATTCCCAGTGTGGAGGATATTGCTTTTAAAAGCTTGGTAATTTGCCCTACTCCAAACAAATTACCAATTAGCCCGCCAATGTTTACTGTTATGTACCATACCACCGTTTGCAGCAGCACCGGTAAAAAAGTTAAAGCAGTAATGATAATGCCAAATGCACCAACAGTACCCTTTACCAGTTTAATGCACCCCTGGGCCGCCATAAATAAATCTGACAAAGCTCCGCCCACAACAGGAATTAAACTTCCTATAAAGAATTTTGTTGTTTTAACTGCAATGGAATCTCCACCGGATGCTACCACCGATTGAATGGTTAGCAGACCTACAAACACCGTTAAAATAAGAGTCAACGACCAGGTTACAAAGGTTTTGATGCCCGATACGGCGTCTGCAAGGTGCATTTCAGGGCACACCACCGAGATAATAGAAAGTGCCAGGTAAGCACATAAAAGGGGCACAAAGGTGTTTGTAATGAGCTGTGAGGTGATTTGGCACATCCAAAACACAAACAGATTGTAGGCAGCCCCTGTCATAGGTTGTCCGGAAGCTGTTATTACTCCGGCAAATACAGGGATGAATGACAGGATAAAAATTGAAAATTCGCGGATGGTGTTTGATGCCTCTGTGATACATGAAACCACAGGATCTATAATAATACTGCTGACAAACACACAGATAATTACGTTAAAAATGGGAACCAAGCTGCTTTGTCCCAGAGATGTGTTGAAGCTTCCCAACACTGCGCAAAGAATAATGACTCCTACCAGAGAAACAAGTAACCTGAGTGGTGCCGCCAAGGTTCGGCGAATGGTCATCAAAACCTTTGGGAAAAACTCTTTTGGAGTAAAAGACTTTACAAGCTCGCTAATTCCACCACCGTTGCTTAAAAATTCCTGCGCTTGATTTGGAATATTATCTGTCAACTCCCCTACTACGCCATTTTCCAAATAATTATCTATTTCTTTTTCATAGTCAAAAGGCTCTACCTGGCTGGAAGATTCTCCATCCTCCTCAGCAAAAGCAATTGTTCCGTAAAGAGGAAAAAGCAGGATTAGACCTGCCAGCAGCAGTAATACTAATTTTCTCATCCTCTTTATCCTTCCTCCAGCTTTTTTCGCTAAATCTAACTTTTCCGCAATAACTTATTGTCCTCCTAAATTGATGAGTGTCGTCGAAACCTCCAACAACCGTACAAACAGCGGTAAGCTAAGAATTAAAAGAGAGACTTTTCCGGCTAATTCAACCTTAGCAGCAATTGCCCCTTCCCCTGCATCCTTACAGGTTTGGCTTGCCAACTCTGTTAACACACATACACCAAGACATTTAAAAACCACTACCATTAAATCACTGTTGAGCATGGAGTTTTGTAAAATTAAGTCTAATTCATCTCGCACCTGAGTAATACCTTCCAAGATGAACAGCATCACCACAATGCTGCAGCCAAGAGAAATAAGAAGGGCAAACTCCGGCTTATATTGCTTTAAAACCAGGCAAAGAATTGCCCCCACCAGGCAAAACACCGTAACTGAAAAAAGATTCACATCGGACAGCTCCCCATATGCTTTCATTTTATAATTAAGTTCTACAACCCAAACACCGTTTTCACAGTTTCAAAAAGGGTACTAATCTCTTGAATCATCATCATCAAAACAACAATCAGCCCTGCCAATGTAGTCATCATTGCCTGTTCTTCACGGCCTGAACGGATCAGGACCTGATTTAATACGGAAACAATAATACCGATAGCAGCAATACGAAAAATTAAATCTACATCCATTGCTTTCACCTCTATGTCCTTGGTTTCTATCCTTGGCTCACAAAACTCTGAAAAGCGTCGCAAATTATAAAAACAGCACTATAACCATAAGGCCGGTGAGAATACCCATTCGCCGATACAACATACCTTTGTTGTGCAATACTTCTTCCGCCAGAGACAAATATTGCTCTATCAGCTGCTGCGCTGAGTCTATAGCGCTAAGCTGTTCCTCTAAACTGCGTGAACCAATAATGTCACCCAACCCAAGCAATACTTCTTCTGCTCCACATGCTTTAAGCTCCGGACAATCAGCAGCCGCCAGCCTCATGTTTCGGGCAAAGCTTGCGCTGTTTTTAAAGTGACATACCAGAGATTGCACCAAACAATTTTTTTCAAAGGCCGTTTGACTGCATAATAGCTGTATAATTTGTCCCGGCGGCATTTGCCTGGTTTGCAATTGAATAGACAGTTGCTTTAAAAATATAAGACATTGACGAAGCGTCTGTGTTTTTGTTTTTAATTCATCTGCCTTTAAAAAGCCGGTAGAAACACAGACCGCAAACAAAAGTAAAAGGCCTATTGTTTTTAGCATACTATCTGTCTCCTTACCAGTTCTGTTTGCCAATCTTCTTGTGTAACAACAGCATCTATCCTTGATGGCTCTTTGGGTGAAGCTAAAAGTGCTACCCAACCAAAAGCGCCTGTTTTCATCAATTTTTGAAGAATTAAGCTGCGGAATAATTCTTCTCTGCAACCACAATGAGCTGAAACAATAAATTTTACTCCGCAGCACATACCTGCTGTAATCTCTTCCACTTCACCGACAGTACCCACCTCATCACAAAAAATAATTTCTGGTGAGAGGGTGCGAACCGCCTGCTCTATTGCAACATCTTTTCGTTGTCCGCAAATGACATCAGCACAAATGCCAATATTTTTTCGGGGACTGCCACGATGCATCGCACTAATTTCAAAACGCTCATCTACAATGGTTATTTTGTGAAAGGAGCCACACTCCCCTGAGGAAAGCTGTCTAGCCAAATCTCTCAGCACTGTAGTTTTGCCGCTGCCGGGCATTCCGGCAATAATACCGCCTTGAAAGGGGTCAACTTTACAGATTAGTTCATCTGCTGCTCCCACAACGTCCCGTGAGATACGGATATTTAAGGAGGAAATATCTCGATATGTTAGAGTTCCGGCGCGGTCTAATACTGCACTGGCGCAAATGCCGACACGGTCTCCCTTTGGTGTAGTAATAAAGCCTCGTCTTAGTTCTTGCTCATGGCTATGTACTGAATATTCGCAAAGACGAACAAAGCACTCCTCTAGTTTTTGAGAAGTAAGCACAGGAACTGATGACTCCGGCCTGTCCAAAAGCCGACCATCCATTGAGATAAATTGCGTTTTCCATCCATCAAAAACAGCTAGCGGCTGCTGACTTCGCAGACGAATTTCCTGAATCCGTTTTTGGTGCTGCAAAGAAAGCTTACGCAACGGTAAGACCAAATCTTCTGGCAACAGTTGTATCGTTTCTTCCCACTCTTTGTTCATTTCCATTGCTTTATTGCTCCTTTGCATGTCCTGCTTTGCTTTATTCCATATGTATGGCGGGCTGTCCTTTTTTAGAACTCAGGAGCAAAGCAAAAAGAGCACCTGATTCAATTTTGAATCGGGTGCTCTTTTAATGTTTTTTAAGACTTATTTTCCTACAGTAAGGTCTATGGCAACCTTATTATCAAGGCAAGCCTTGATAGCAGCCAAAATATTGCCGTGGCTGTCAGTGAGGCTCATGGTAGCGCCGGTTGTTACTTAAGACAGCATGGCTTCTTCTTCGTCAGACAATGCATTGTATTTGTCTGCATCCTCCGGTTTGGTTTTGTCCTTTAAGGGTCTGCCGAAATACTTTAGCCGCAGAAATTGCTGTGGTTTCATTGCAGGCTTTTCTTCTTTGGGCGTAAATGGATTTGCGGTGGGATCGATTGCATTTTTAACAGCATCAATGACACCCAGTGTAGTAATGGTAGCGCCCGAAATAAGTTGTACATCAGCGCTTCCCTTTTTTACAATTTTGGCCTTCATTTGGTCCATTGCGGTTCCGCCAGTGTTGGGAGTTCCTTTTTTTCCTACAATATCAACAGCTGTAATCATGTCTACATCCATTGTTAGGCTAACAGAAATATCTCCTCCAAAACCATGCCCCTTGCCACTAAGAATTTTTACTTGGTGGGGCCATCTTATAAGCAGATAGATATGTGCTTTTATTTATTTTGTGTTTAAAGTAATTTAAAATTATGCCAATGCCTTTTCTAAAAGCTCGCGGAGCAGGGCAGGATTACCCTGTCCCTTGGAAAGACGCATACATTGACCAACCAAAAAGCCCAGTGCGTTGCTTTTGCCGCCCTTATAGTCTGCAACAACCTTTTCATTGGCAGCAATTACCTGGCTTACAATTGCCTCCAACGCACCGGCGTCGCTTATTTGAGCCAAGCCCTTTTCCTTTACTACATCTTCGGCAACCTTGTCGCTAAAAATAATTTCTTCCAATACAGTTTTACCGGCGGTGTTGGAAATAGTGCCCTTTTCAATAAGCTCAACCATTTGGCAAAGCTTTTGGGCAGTAAGGCTGGTGTCATGAATGCCAATGTTCTTTTCATTAAGAATACGAGATACATCACCCAAAATCCAGTTGGAAAGGCTCTTGGGCTGACAACTACCGATGGCCATAGCCTCTTCAAAATAGGCGGCTTTATCCACACTTTCGGAAAGCAGGTTGGCATCAAAGAAGGGCAGCTTGTATTCTTGCATATACCGCAGAAGTTTTGCTCCGGGTAGCTCGGGAATGGAAGCCTTCAGCTCCTCTAGTCTCTCTTCTTCAATAACCAGAGTCATCAGGTCGGGGTCTGGGAAGTAGCGGTAATCATGGGCATCCTCTTTGGTACGCATCACATAGCTTTCGCCTGCCATATCATCCCAACGACGAGTCTCCTGACGAATAACCCCGCCATCCTCCAACACCTCAATCTGGCGCTGAGCCTCATAATCAATGGCACGCACTACGGCGGAAAAACTGTTAACATTCTTCATCTCGCATCGGGTACCAAATTCTTTCTGACCTTGGGGACGGACTGAAACGTTAACGTCGCAGCGAATAGAGCCTTCTTGCATTTTACAGTCAGAAATATCAAGATACTGCAAAATAGACTTAATAGAATCCAAATATGCCTTTGCTTCTGCAGAGGAGCGCATGTCAGGCTCAGAAACAATTTCGATAAGCGGTACACCACATCGGTTAAAGTCTACCAAACTACCGTCAAAGGTATCCGCATGAATCAATTTACCTGCATCTTCCTCAATGTGAATACGGGTAACGCCAATGCGCTTGGTTGTACCATCCTCATCCACAATTGCATCTACAAAACCATTTTCACAAATGGGAATATCAAACTGTGAGATTTGGTATGCCTTGGGTAAGTCAGGATAAAAATAGTTTTTGCGGTCAGTTTTGCAAACATTGTTAATGCTGCAGTTAAGTGCATATCCCATGCGGATGGCGTACTCTGCTACCTGACGATTTAGCGTAGGCAAAGTACCGGGCATACCGGTGCAAATGGGACAGCAGTTGGAGTTTACCTCAGAGCCGAAGGAGTTTTTGCAGCCACAGTAAATTTTTGTCTTGGTATTTAATTCGGCATGAACTTCCAAGCCGATTACTATTTCATAATTCATGTTATCATCCTCCTTCGGTTATAATTTAGCCACAGAGCAAAGGCCGCCGCGAAGCTCTTCCAATGCGCGGCTGGCACGGAATAACTGCTGCTCTCCAAACTTGGGTCCAATAAACTGCAAACCAATGGGCAACCCTGCCGACTGGCCACAGGGAATGCTGATAGCAGGAAGTCCGGCAATGTTGACCGTGATGGTGCAGATGTCTGCCGCATACATTTTCAAGGGATCACCAAAGTTTTCACCCAAGCGGAAAGCGACTGTGGGGGAAGTTGGGGTGGCAATCACATCACAGGACTTAAAGGCATCCTCAAACTCGGCAGAAACTGCCTTTTGGAACAGCTTTGCCTTGTTGTAATAGGCATCGTAGTAACCGGAGCTCAAAACAAAGGTACCCAGCATAATGCGGCGCTTCACTTCATCTCCAAAGCCATCGCTACGGGTCTTTTCATACATGTCTACAAGAGTATCATAGTTTTCGGCACGGAAGCCATACTTAACACCATCAAAGCGGGCCAGGTTGGAGGATGCCTCTGCGGAAGAAATAATGTAATAGGCAGATAGCCCAAAATCTGTACTGGGCAGGCTGATGCTTACCAGCTTTGCACCTTTTGCTTCCAGCTCGGCAAGGGCCTTGTGTACAGAAGCCTTTATCTCGGCATCAACACCGTCTCCATAATACTCTTTTGGGATACCGATGCGCATTCCGCTTACATCTCCTGTAAGAAGTGCGGAAAAATCCGGGTATATTCTATTGGCAGAGGTTGCTTCCATGGGATCATGGCCGCAGATAGTACCATATAAGGTGGCAACATCTTCTACCGTTCTGCCGATAGGGCCAATTTGATCCAAAGAGGACGCGAACGCAACCAAACCATATCGGGAAACAGAGCCATAAGTAGGTTTCAGGCCAATGGTACCGCACAGTGCAGAAGGTTGCCGAATGGAGCCGCCTGTATCAGAACCCAGTGTCAGTATTGCTTCTCCTGCTGCCACGGCTGCAGCAGAACCGCCGGAAGATCCACCGGGAACACAATTTAAATCATGGGGATTGTGGGTAGGATGAAAATAAGAGCTTTCACAGGAGGAACCCATGGCAAATTCATCCATATTCAGCTTTCCGGGCATTACAATTCCGGCATGCTCCAGCTTGTCCATTACCGTTGCATTATAAGGCGGAACAAAATTGTGAAGCATTTTGGAGGCGCAGGTAGTGGCCACACCCTTGGTGCAAATATTATCCTTAATGGCCACAGGAATACCAGCCAGAGGATGAATCTCCTCTCCGGTAGCAATTTTAGCATCTACCTTTCTGGCATCTTCCAGAGCACGTTCTTTTGTTACACAAAGGTAGGACTCCACCTTGTCTTCTACAGCATCGATTCGATCCAACACAGACTGTGTTACTTCCACCGCACTGCATTCCTTGCTAACCAGCATTTTGTGAAGCTGGGCAGCAGAAAGTTCATAATAGTTCACGGGGCACATCCTCCTTGTTATTCTACCGTCTTGGGTACGACCACACATCCCGCAGCCGTTTTAGGGGCATTGGCCAAAACATCATCACGTCGCATAGAGGGACGAATCTCATCCTCACGCAGGGGCATTGGATTATTACGGTCTACACCCAAGGTTTGATCTTTTACATCAGGAAGCTTTTCTACCATTTGTATGATATTCTGCATGTCCTGCTGAAATTTAAAAATTTTTTTCTCCTCAATATGCAGCCTGGAAAGTTTGGCAATATGCTTGATATCAATTTCCAACCCTCTATCCCCTTTCAATCATAGCTTTGAACTGTTCTTCGTTTATTACAGGCACACCCAGTTGGTTTGCCTTTGTTAGCTTGCTGCCTGCCTCTTCTCCCGCTAAAACATAGGTGGTTTTTTTAGAAACAGAGGATGACGTTTTGCCGCCATTTTGCTCTATTAAGGCTGCGGCTTCATTACGTGACATGGTTGGCAGTGTGCCGGTCAAAACAAAGACCATGCCGGCAAACAGCTGAGAATCTATTTTTTGTGCCGATACCGTATTCAAACCCTGTTCCTTTAGCTCTCGGCACAGCTCACGGTTATGCTCATCGCTAAAATACTCGGCAACGCTTTCTGCCATGATGCCGCCAAAGCCATCAATGGTGCTAATCTCTTCTGCAGAAGCATTCATCACTGCATCAAGATTTCCAAACCGCTGTGCCAGCTGCTTGGCAGCCTTTTCACCTATTCCGCGAATACCCAAGCCAAACAAAAGCAATGCCAAATCATTTTCCTTGGATTTTTCAATAGCAGCAATAATGTTTTGAGCTTTTTTTAGTGCAAATCCCGGCAATCCTTGTAAATCCTCTATTTTAAGTCTATATAAATCAACCGGCGACTTTACCAGCCCTTGCTCTGTGAGCAGGCTACACACTGCCTGCCCCATGCCATCAATATTCATGGCATTGCGAGAGCAAAAATGAATCAGGCTTCGATGCAGCTGTGCCGGACAACTTGTATTGGGGCAACGTATTGCCGCCTGATCAGGGTCTTTTACCAGCTTGTCCCCACAGGAGGGGCAGTCTTCCGGCAGTTGGTAAGTGGCTTTTGTGGGGTCGTGCTTAACAACCCGAACCACCTCAGGAATAATATCTCCAGCTTTACGAACAAGAATGGTATCCCCGATGGCAATGTGCTTCTCGTTTATAAAATCCTGATTGTGCAGTACTGCACGGCTGACAGTTGTCCCCGCTAGCTGAATAGGCTCAAAAATTGCAGTGGGTGTTACCGCGCCTGTACGCCCCACCTGTACCTGAACATCAATCAGCACGGTCTCTTTTTCTTCCGGCGGGTATTTATATGCAACTGCCCATCTTGGATATTTAGCGGTTGATCCAAGGCGTTCACGCTGCAAAAAGTCGTTTATCTTTACCACAGCTCCATCAATGTCATAGGCATACTCGCCCCGATGCTCACCAATTGTTTGAATCTCTCGCACTACATCCTCAATGGTATCATAAACATGGTATGTTGGAATAACAGGAAAACCAAGTTCTTTGAGATAATCAAGGGATTGGCTATGACTGGTGATCTCTTTCCCCTCTACTTGCTGAATATTAAAGATAAACATTGACAGCCCCCGGGTTGCTGTAATCTTGGGGTCCTTTTGCCGTAGCGACCCCGCCGCAGCATTGCGAGGATTCTTAAAGGGCTGCTCGCCTGCCAGCTCCTGCTGCTCCACAACCCGTTCAAAGCTGCTAACAGGCATATAAACCTCACCGCGCACTTCCAAAAGCGGCAAAGATTCACTAAGCTTAAGCGGAATTGCTTTAATTGTTTTTAGGTTATAGGTAACGTCCTCACCTACAAAACCGTTGCCACGGGTTGAACCTATCACAAACTCCCCATGACGATATTCCAGTGAAACAGAAAGTCCATCAATTTTTGGCTCAACCACGTATTGGGGCCGTGCTACAATTTCACGTACACGCCGGTCAAATTCGTACAAATCTTCCACAGAAAAGACATCCTGCAAGGAGCCCATCTGCACCTTATGCTCTACTTCGGCAAAGGTATTTTTAAGCTCACCCACTACCCTTTGTGTGGGAGAATTGGGGAGACGGTATTGAGGATAACGTTCCTCTAGGTCCAGCAATTGGTGATAAAGCTTATCATATTCACTGTCGCTTATTTCGGGTGCATCCTGATTGTAGTAAAGCTTTGCATGATGCAGCACCAGTGCGGTCAGCTCTTCCATTTGCATTTTTATCTCTTTATTCATTTTATCATCCATTCCGATCAATTGAGTTATGTTTGGCATAACTTATATCCGGTAATATTGGCAGGAATTAAAAAACTATGTGATACTCATTAATCTAGATGTAATTTGATCGTAACACCCCTGCTGGGGTAAGCAAAAAGGTTAAATCATATGCAATACTAATGAAATATTATATCAGAGATTGACAATTATTACAACATTATTTGGTGCTATTTAGCCCTTTACGGGCGCCAAAATCTTCGAGCATTCCTACCATTGGGCTGGTCCCGTCTCCTACTACGGTATATGCCTCAGGCACAAGACCCACCACAATTGTTTCCGCCAGGCAGATGTTGGTATTCACATCTGTGGTAACACTGTAACCCGGAATAATGGCACTCATTGACATTTTTACCGATAGCATAATTTGATGGCGCGTTTGGTTGATTCCTGCCGAATCAAAAACATTGGTCATAGATGTTTCAACATTGCTCGCCGGTATCAGTAACACCTCTACGTCCGGCCCTCGGCCCGAAAAAACAGGACCACCTATCAGCGTACCAATGGGTAGTCTAATTTCTTTACCTTGCAGAAGTGCCAGCTGGCTGATAATATTTTGTGTAACGCTGGCCTGGAGTCGATTCATCTGTACCATATCGGTTTGCAGAGAAGTTACATCTCCGGAATCATTGAGTGTCAAATTTACCAGATTTTCATAAGAAACGCCCTGACGTCCGGTCTCTTCCAACACTGCAGTATTAATAGCCTGTACGGCATATTGCTTGGCTTGATAAGATGCCATGGTTTGGATAACAGGGCGCAGCTGCATATCAATGATGATGGAAATGGCAAGCAGCAAAATACCGGCTAATAAAACTTTCCAGTTTTTTTTATTTTTATGCTTTTTAAATCGATTTTGCATAGTTTCACCCCCACTTTCCCCTCTTCTTTTACTATATTCAAATCAATGCATTTTGTTGAAGGTAGCTTAAAAGATGTTTTGTTCATAAAATGGGGTGACCCACCTTTTTCTGATGAAACTAACTATTGCTTCGAGGTGATAACTTGTGGCGGAAGCCTTTTTATACAAAGCATCACTGCCCTATCCGCCTCTGGCAGTTTCCAAACCCGACCCTGCAAAGGTACGAATTCTGTTAGAGCTTTATTCCGGATCAAAGAGTGAAACTACTGCAATCTTACAATACAATTATCAGGTTGCAATAGCAGACCCTGCTTATTGCAATATAAAAAGCGTATTAGAACATATTTCTTATGTGGAAACCTCTCACCTTACCATACTCGCCCGCATGATTTATTTATGCGGTGGTACACCGCGCTACATCATGCCATCTAAACAGCAGTACTGGACTGCACAAGCAGTTAATTATACCAATGATGTATGCAAAATGCTGTTATGCGATCTTGAAGATGAAGTTGCAGCAATAGACGCTTATTTAAACGCAGCTAAAAGAATTAATGATACTAAAGCTGCTGCTGTGTTACAGCGCATAGCACAGGATGAGCTTTGCCATGTTGAAATTATAAAAAAACTACTGGCAGATTGCAGACATAAGTAAGAACACATAAAATAACCTGTTTATCCGGTAAGGGGTAAACAGGTTATTTTGATTGGGTGTATTTTATTTTTGAGGAAAATACATATACAGCTGGCATTTCACCATTCCGTTATATAGCTTCCGGCGTTTATCAGCCTTACGGCCAAATAAAGTTTCAAAGTTTTCCAGCGAACTAATAATAAAATATCCGGTATGCTCTGAAGGAGAAAAAACGCGGCCCATATCCCGGTACAAAGCCTCTGCTTCCGGTAGTGTCAGCAGACGCTCACCATAAGGAGGGTTGCAAACAACAATAGACTTTTGTGCAGGGGGGACAAAGTCTCTCACATCCTTAACCGCAGTGGTAATCA